>JBHENZ010000092.1:0-2852 GCA_046261815.1 Pyrinomonadaceae bacterium
GAGCCGACGCTGATTCGCATCGCGTACGCTTTCGAACGGGCGACAAAAGCCCGCCGCAAGCCGAAGTTTATCCCGACCGCGGGATAGAGGCATTAGTCTCATATAAGATCAAGCTGCGTCTCTGGCGACGTTATTTAGGCCCAGAAGTGTAAGGTGAGCTTCCACTTCATCGATCGCCGTTGTCTCGGTGCTAACAGTCTCGGAAAAACCGCCGGTTGCAACGACTACGGGTCGCTCCCCAAGAGCCGCACAAGTTTTGTCGATCAGCTTCTCAACTAGTCCAACGTATCCGAAAAAAACACCTGACCGCAGCGATTCAACAGTGGACTTTCCAATAACCGATTTCGGTTTTGCCAAGTCGATCCGGGGCAACTGGGCCGTGTTCTGATTTAGCGCGTCGGCCATCATTTGCATTCCCGGCGCGATCGCTCCGCCGAGGAATTCGTCGGCGGCGTTTACGACGTCGATTGTTGTAGCAGTCCCGAGACTGCATACGATGCACGGCCGGCCATATTTATGAACAGCAGCGGAGGCATTGACCAATCGGTCGACGCCGAGCGTGGTAATAGTTTCGTATTTCACAACGAGGCCAAAATCGAACGTGCTGTCGACGAACGTCGTCTCAACGCCCAAACTTTCTAAGACGTGCTCGCGCACGCCATCATTTACCTGTGGGACGACTGAGCACGCGATCGCGGCTTCAAACTTCATCCCGATCGGATTGCCGACCAAGCCGCCAAGTTCACCTGCCGTAAAATCGCGTTTGGTAGGAATGGATATTTTGGAGACTAGATTGTCGTCCTCGAAAACGCCGAATTTGATACGTGAGTTTCCGATGTCGATGGCGAGCAGCATGAGGATAAATGTACAACCCTTAACTAGAAATGGACAACGCAATCGGCGCTGTCCATTTTCATCCTCGGTTGTTCGATTGATCGTCAGCCTTGAAGCGGCAGGCCGTCGTAGATTACATTCCAACCGTTTTTGCGGCTCGAGATCAGGCTGCGGGCAAACCAGCTCAGGGCGGCTTGCGGATCGTCATAAAGCTGCACCGCGGGTTGGGCTTCACGCGGGTCGACGCGGCAAATCGCCGCACCTTCCGCTGCGCCTTTGTAGCACAGCAACGCGACCATATTGTTTTTCTGCAGCACGGCCGTCCGCATGGTCACCTCCTCCTCATCGTCGACAAAATCTTCGAATTCGGACAGCTCGTCCGCAAACTCTTCGTCAAAATCGAAATCGGGAATCGAATCAAAATCGCTGTTCATAAAATAACTCTTGTGTTCACGGTTTAACTTACACCGTTGAATCGCAAACTTCAATGGGCGTTCGCCGCTTCTCGCAGCTGCTCGACATCGCCGGTCTGGATGACGGCGACGCCGCCGTTGTGCAGCCTCAGCCGTAACGCACCGTTCGCTTCCAACCCATCAGTCACGCCGGAGATCGTTTCTGATTCCATCTTTACCCGCACGGGTTTGCCGGAAAAGTACGTTGACCGCCGCCGCCATTCGTCGATAATCTGTGACGGCCCTTCGCTGCCGTTCAGCATTTCATAAAAATACACAAGAAATTTTGTCAATCCCTGCACAAGGGTTTCAGCCGATACGATTCGGCCAGTTTCATTTTCGATCGATGTCGCACGGTGGGCGACGTCCCACGCGAAGCGTGCATCGCGAATGTTTATCCCGATCCCGAGCACAACAACCACGCCATCACCTGTATCGACAGTTTCCGCCAAAACCCCGGAAATTTTTTTGCCGTCGATCAACACGTCGTTGACCCATTTGATATCGGGACGCAGGTCGATCTCGCAAAGTGTGTCGCGCACCGATATACCGGCCATCAGCGTGAGCAGGGGCAAAAAACGATAATCAATTTTTGGCCGCAAAATTATGCTGAAGTAAAGGCCTGCGTCCTCGGGCGATTCCCAAACTCGGCCATGTCGTCCGCGACCTGCCGTCTGCTTACGGGCGACTATGCATAGCCCTTCGTTCGCACCGCCGCCGGCCTGCCTCATCGCTTCGCTGTTTGTCGAGTCGATTTCGTCGAATTTTAAGATCGTGATGTTCATCAACAAGGCTCCCCCTCCTTACAAGGGAGGGGTGTCAGCTGCCCTCGGGCTGATGGGGTGGTCGAGGCCGGGGTGGTTCTCGACGGTGAGCTAGGACGTCAAATCCAAACTCACGCCGTCTGCCACAGCGAATTGCAATAGTAGTGTCGCGAATCGAAGAAATTCTGTTTGATCTTAAATCCGCTCTGAGCTGCCAAATCCTCGATATCGCGCACACAGTATTTCTGTGAGATCTCCATAAAAATAGCTTCCCACGGCTCAAAATCGAAGCTCCGACCGAGCCTCTCGATCGCGACCGTCTGCCGCTCGCGGCTAATCAAAAAACTTCTTGCGGCGCATTCCACCGGTCGATAAATCGCGTAATGAGTAAACTTTTCAAGATCGAATCTGCCGTCAAGCTCGCGGTTGATGCGGGTCAGCAGATTAAGATTAAACTTCGACGTTACGCCCTGGGAGTCGTCGTAGGCTCGGACGATCACGTGCGGATCTTTCTGCAAATCAAAGCCGATAAACACCAGATCGGCCTCGTTCATGACCGACCGCAGTTGGCGAAAAAAAACGATGGCCTGGTCGCTAGAGAAATTGCCGATGTTCGAACCGAGAAAAAGCAATATCTTTCGTCGTCCGCCACCGTTCCGCAGCGATCTAAGGATGCGAAAATAATCGCCCTGCCGCCGTTCGATTCGAAGCGTCGGAAACTGCGCTGCAAATCTCGAAGACAAGGCCTCAAGCGCCTGCAGGGAAATGTCGATTGAAGAATAGGTCAGGTCAACGCCGGATG
>JBHENZ010000093.1:0-8763 GCA_046261815.1 Pyrinomonadaceae bacterium
GTTTACGCCCGCGGGCGGCACCGTAACAATCGACCTGAAGCGCGACGATGAGGGCCTCGCAGTATTGAACGTCCGCGACACGGGCATCGGGATCGACGAGGAATTTCTGCCGAACATTTTCGACCGCTTCAGCCAGGCCGACGCATCTACCCGCCGCAGCTTCACAGGTCTCGGGCTCGGCTTGACGATTGTCCGGACGATCGTCGAGCTTCACGGCGGCAGCATCGCGGTTGACAGCGGAGGTGTTGGCAAGGGTTCGACATTTACGGCCCGCCTGCCGCTTCACGAAGAGCTGGAGCTGCCGCGCGTTTCGGATGCTTCGTCCGTGGTAAAGAAAAACGGCGGTGATCCGATGCTCGACGGCGTCAAAATTCTACTTGTCGATGATGACGCCGAAAATCTCATTCCGCTTCAAATCGGTCTCGAATCGGCCAACGCAGAGGTCGATACGGCCAGCTCGGCAGCCGAAGCCTTAAGTTTACTGCAAAATGAAAATTTCGACGTCGTCATCAGCGATGTCGGCATGCCCGGGGAAGACGGTTATCAGCTCATCGAAAAAATCAGGCAGATCGAACGAAAAACGCAGACCTCTCTGCCTGCAATCGCATTGACCGCCTACGCATCTTCGGAAGATCGCGAACGCGCGTTGTCCGCCGGCTTCGAATCGCATCTTCCCAAGCCGCATAATTTTGAGGATGTGGTGTCTGAGATCGAGCGTTTGCTCGGCCGGCGTAAATAGGCAACCGTCACGCGGCTTCATCCTTTTCTTCATCCTTCATCAATTTGGCGACGAAGAATATATAGTGAGCACCTGAGGCTACGGCCATGAGAGCAACCAGGAAATAGGTCGTGGGTAAATAAAAACTGAATCCTGTAACAGCCGCAAGCAAAATCAGCGAGACGGCGACGACCTGCAGGAATGTGCTCAGCTTGCCGAGCAAAGATGGTTTAAACCCGCGAAAGCCGGTCATAATATTTATCGCTCCGGCGACCGTAACGATCAGCACGTCGCGGCCGATAACCGCGGCCGTCACCCAAAACGGTACCGGCAAATGTCTGGTCGGCTGCAGCACATTCGGCATTGTGAGAACGATAAAGGCCGTCGTCATCAAAAGTTTATCCGCAATCGGATCGATGATCGTGCCGAGCTCGGTCTGCTGATTAAACCGCCTCGCGACAAAGCCGTCGATTACGTCGGAGACGCCCGCTATAACAAAAACAAAAAGCGCCCATCCCGCATAGCCGTAAAATAGAAGGCTCGCGAAAACGGGTATCAGGGCCATTCGTAAAAATGTGAGAAGGTTGGGAACAGTGAGAATGGAGCTCATTCCGCCGTGCGAAGCTCCAGCAGGCTGATCTCGGGCGGACACTGATAGCGGATCGGCATTACCACCGTGCCGATCCCACGGGTGATGTAAATCTGCGAATTCTTTCGGTTGTGCAAACCGTTCGACAGCTTTCGGCGAGGCAGTATTCGTTTTTCCTGGTTTCGGATTCGAACCTGACCGCCGTGCGTGTGGCCGCTCAGCGTGAGATCCACATCGTATCGGACTGCCTGCCGAAAAATGAGCGGGTTGTGGGCAAGCACGAGTTTCATCTCGTCGGGATACGAACCTTTGAGGGCGGCTGCAAGATCGGTTTTTCCGACCATGTGATCGTCGACGCCCGCGAGCCAAATCGCGGAGTCGCGTGCCTGAAAGCGAAAACCTTCATTTATCAACATATTGATGCCGGCTTCGCGAAATCGGCGCGTCACAAGTTCCGCGTCGGTCCAATGATCGTGGTTACCAAGACAAGCGTGCGTGCCGAACTCCGCGTTTAGATTACCGAGAACGTCGGCCGCCGGCGAAATATATTTCGTCTCGTGCGACACATAATCGCCGGTCAACACAAACATATCGGGCCGAAGCCGGTTTGCGATTTTTACCGTGCGCTCGATGTGTTCGAGGCCGGTGAACGGACTGTGGTGGATGTCCGACAGATGAATGATTCGAAAACCGTCGAGCTTTTTCGGCAAACGTTCCAGACGAATCTCGACGCGTTCGAGCGAAAGGCTTTTCGCCTCGTCGATCGCATATTTTGCAAACCGGGACAAATTTCCGGCCAGCTCGCGCAAAGGTTTGTCCGATGCCGCATAACGGTTCATGCGGCCCGGGAGCCTGGAGACAGTTTTTCCGGCAATTTTTATCGGCATACCTGGAATGGGCGCCTGCGATCATCCCATTGTGGACGGATTCTAATTATACCGTGTTCATTAAAGAGATAACAACACCCGCGAGAGTCTCCGGAATCACTGAATCATCCTCGCTCATTCTCCGAGGATGCTTGCCGTAATCCAGCGAAGCGTCGGACACCAGTCCTTCGAGATGCCCCAAACGTAACCGTGTTCATAAAGCCCTTTTCGCCGGATAGGTAACGGAATAAAATGCACTGGCCAAGTATGTTACGATTTTATCAAACTATTCGCGGTAAAGCGCGTTTCTTGATCTTATGAAATTCGGACAAGTCGAAAATCCCGAAGAGGTCGATTTTACGATTCCGCCGGACCATCCAGATACGAAGCGTGTTCTCGCCAAATCTAAAGCTACAAATCTTGACGTCTACGTCGGGTGCTCCAAATGGAACAGCAAGTATTTAAAAGGTTTTTATCCGGAGGGCATCAAGGACGAGCTTGCCTATTACGGCTCACAGTTTAATTGTGTCGAGCTGAACGCTACGTTTTATAAGCGTTATTGGGAGCCGACGTATAAGGCCTGGCGAGTCGCGGTGCCTGATGGCTTCAAGTTTTCGCCGAAGTTTAATCAGGGCGTGACTCATTACTCGCGGTTGAAGGATATCGACAGCCGCATCGAAGAATTTGCGGAGAACGTCGCTCATCTCGGAGATAAGCTCGGGCCCTTGTTGCTGCAGATGCACAACAATTTTCCGCCAAAGAATTTCGACCGAGTGGCGGCGTTTGTCGAGCTTTGGAAGTACGACCTGCCGGTTGCGATCGAGTTTCGCCAGACCGAGTGGTACAACAACCCGGACGTTACGTCCCGGCTTTACGATCTGCTTGAGAGAAACAGGATTACGAACGTGCTTGTCGATACGGCCGGCCGCCGCGATCTGATGCATATGCGGCTAACGACCGGGACGGCGTTTGTGCGATGGGTCGGGGCAAATCACCCATCAGATTACGACCGTCTCGATGCCTGGGTGAATCGCATCGCACTATGGAAAAAATCCGGATTGCGCGAGCTTTACTTTTTCGTTCACCAAAACATCGAAAAAGAATCGCCGCTGCTTTCTGCTTACTTTATTGAAAAATTGAATAAGAAGATAGGGACTAAGATTTCGATTCCGAAAACTTTGAATTCCAAACCCGAAAAAATCCGTCGCAGCGCAGCTAGATAGTTATCCCCAAACTTCAGCCGGATTCAGTACGAAGCCTTTCATCAACGGTTCTCCGGAAATCTGAGCTGGATTATCCAGCACTTCTTCCTGCTGGTCGGGTTTGTAGATGTAGACTTTACGTTCCGTAGGGTCAATAAGCCAGCCCAGCGCGGCGCCGTTTTCCATATACTCGGTCATCTTGGCGCGAATCTTAGAGAGACTGTCGCTCGTCGAACGAAGCTCGACCACGAAATCGGGACAGATTTTGGCGAATCCGAAGCGCTCCTTGTCAGACAAGGCGTTCCATCGCCTAAAGCTGATCCAACTGGCATCCGGTGAGCGAAGAGCTCCGTTAGGGAGGGTAAAGCCGGTCGAGGACTCGAAGGCCCTTCCGGTACCGTCGCGACGCGTCCATTCCGTAACAAAATAAGAAAGATTGGCGTTCATTCCGCCCGTTTCGGTGTGGGCAGGTGCCATAAGGATTATTTCTCCGTTGCTGTCGCGTTCGATTCTCGCATCCGGGTTTCGTCGGCAAAACTCAAGAAATTCTTCATCGGAAAAGGTTCGGACAGAACCAAGATCGACCTCCATTCCGGGATAACCCCAAACTTCTAGTTTTTGAGTGGTTGTTGTAGCGGTTGTTGAGATCATAAAACCTCCCAGTCACATTCTAGCAAGCTAATGACCTAACGCCTCTTCTTCCGACGCGTCGCGGCGGCGAGGGCAAGCGGTTGGTTCGGCTCTTTGAGGCTGAAAACATTCATGTCCGGAAAGTACTTAAACCCCGTCATTTCGGCAAGATCCGCGTATTTACTGAAAAGATGGCGGCAGATCACGCGGGGACTTTTGTATGTGTGAAAGGCCTTGAAAAGGAGGAGTTCGAAAGCGGACGATTCGATCCAATCTACGTCTCGCGTGAAACCGGTGACGAGCGATACTCCAGTCTGCTCAACGAAATAGACGACTTCGCTGGGTTTCCTAAGCGTGCTGCAAGTGCCGAAATGGATGATCCAGTTCGCGAAGCGGTGATTCATCATCGCAGCGAGCTCGGTAAGCGTAACCTTGTCGCGATGCAGGTGAATTTTACCGGGCGAGCCGTGAAAGGCAAAATAGAGTACGCCGTAACTCCTTCGGCACAAGAGGTTTAGGTTATAGCGAAGCTCTTCGCGCGTGTTGCAAGTAAGATGACTAAACTTGGCGTCTTGGGTTTTTGAGATAAGCTGCAGCGTGGGCAGAACATTCAGGCGATCTTCGATCCGTCGATCCCACATCGATTCCAGGCAGGCAATGTTTCGTTTTCGGTATCCCATCCTAGTTTTTTGCGATAAAAACCGCCCCGCCGAATGTCAAAAAAAGTATCACGCTGACAAAAGCGTTTGCCATGAAAAATGCCCGGTTCATCCTGCTCAGATCGGTAGCCGAAACGAGCGAATGCTGATAGATAAGTAGAATGCCTACAGTAATTACGCCCGTAAGGGCCAGCCAGCCGAGACCCGTCACCAGATAGAGGAGCCCGAGCACCACAAATGCCTGTAGGTGGAACAAACGCGCAATCCAGAGCGAGTTCTTGATTCCGAAGCGGGCGGGTATCGAAAACAAGCCGGCTTTGCGATCAAATTCGTAATCCTGACAAGCATAAAGCACATCGAACCCCGCTGTCCACATCAGCACGACGAGCGATAGCAAAAGAGGTACTTCCGAATCAATTGCACCGCGAACCGCGATCAGGCCGCGGTCGGTGATATCGCCAAGGCCCAGCCTAGTATCAGATGAGAAAACGCGGTAAAGCGTTTGGCGTAGGAATATCCGAGAATACTAAACAACGCAAGTGGTGAAAGCAAAAGGGTTAGCCAATTCAGGGCGTAGGCGGCTGCTAGAAACACAATAATAGACACTATGAGGAACGCGAGTGCGAAATTTACGGATAACTGGCCGCGCGGCAGCTCGCGTCCCGCGGTTCGCGGATTAATCGCGTCGATGTCTCGGTCGATAATGCGGTTAAACGTCATCGCCGCCGACCGCGCTCCGACCATTGCGATCGTTATCCACAATATTTGCCACCAGGTAGGCAAACCTTCGGCCGCCAGCACCGCTCCCAAAAACGCAAATGGCAGCGCAAAGACCGTGTGCTCGAACTTGATCATTTCGAGCGTAGTTCCAACCTTGCTTAAAAATCCCGCCATCGAATCGAGTCGTGTGGCAAGGATTTTAGCAAAATCAAAATGGTTTTTCAGTTTCGGCTACGTTTCGCTTACTTCGATCGGCTTATTTGCCCGTGCGGGCTTGCGAGAGTCGGAGGGCTTGGCGACGGACGGCGTCAGAGACGTTTTTGTTTTTGGAGAGGGCGGCTAGATCGCGGAGCTGGAGGCGGGATAAAATATTGAGCACGTTGGCGATAGGCGTTCGCGGGTTGCGGGCGAGGTTATGGGCGACTGAGTAGCTGCGCGACCATTGGCGACTAGACGCGATCTGCCTCAGCACGTCTTCGGTAACGGTTCGCATTGCGGCGATTTTTTCGATCTCCTGTTCGCTGATTCGCGGATTGTTGACGACGGCCTGGGCTACGATGCGGTTCGGATCGCGAATCAAAATATTGCGGGCCTCGCGGTCGCCTTTTACGGCAAGTTTTACGCGGTCCTTCATCCCCATTCTCAGGACGCGGTTGATCATCGAAACCCTTTCGGCCTCGTGTTCATAATTTTCGAAGTTAAATTCGCCGATGATCTTGTCGACGATAGCTTGGCGCTGTTCGGGAGTTTCTTCGTAAAGCTCCTCGATAAAATCAAGCGCGAGCCACGAATCGTCCGTTTCGCTGTCGGGGACGACGACGTGCTCGGCGAGGAAAAGCGCGTCATTGTCCGATTCGAATTCGCCCTGCTCGATAAATTCAGCCGCGGCCTCTTTGCCTTGAGCTCGCAGCTCGCCAGCGATCTGTTCTAGTCCGCGGGCCTTCTCGAAAAATTCCTGTTTCGTCTCGGTCGCGCGCCGACCGGTCTCGGACGAGGTGGAAGGATTCTGAATAATGGCATCGATGATCGCCGGTGTTTCGATCAAAAGCTGTTGATTCGTTGCGAGAATGTCGAGAATTTGCGGGCTCCTGGTTTGCTTGGCAAAACGCACGAGCGTGGTCGCGGGAAGGTTAGCCGAAGTCACGAGCGATTCCTGAACGGAAAACGGGAGATTTTCCTGGCCGGCCAGAAAATCCAGCACCGTTGGTGCGATCGAACCGGACTCGATCGATCCGCGCAAGGCATCGTCGTCCTGCGTCGCCAAAGTTTCGCGGGCGTGCTGTGCAAGCTCGCCATCGTCCGAATGGGCCAAGGCTACCAGAACCTCTAACAAATCGGCATGCGGCAGCGGCAGAATTCCACGGGCAGCAGCGAGCCTGGCCGGCCTAGGCGCCGCGCCTTCAATGACGGCTTTGACAACAGGATTGGACGAGTGAATCGCTGAAATCATAACTGAAGGGATAAATCGGAAGTCTGGGTGCGGAACTGGTTGACGAAACTGAACAGCACGGCCGGGCGGCCATGAGCAAAGAGTATTTTAGCACAATACTACAAGCCCCTTGACTAAGAACTTTCGCTAACTTACCGTTTATAAATTGCGAAATATGCCGGTTCAAGGGATACAGATACGACCCAGGAAGTCTTCACCTACCGATGATCAAAAACGAAATTTCAAAGAAGATAGCGGACAAAACCGCGCGGATCGGCGTTATCGGTCTCGGTTACGTCGGGCTGCCGCTGATCACAGAGTTTTGCCTCAAGGGCTTTGAGGGAATCGGGTTCGAGGTCGACGAGAAAAAGGCCGAGGACATTAACGCCGGCACCTCTTATATCGTCGATGTGCCGACCGAAAATTTGAAAAAATGCGTTGATGCGGGCAAGCTCACGGCGACCACTGATTCCCGCCGTCTGGCTGATTGCGATGTGCTAATCATCTGCGTTCCCACGCCGCTGCGCAAGACGAAGGACCCGGACATGTCCTATATCGTCTCGGCCGGCGAAGAGATTCAAAAATATCTGCGACGTGGTCAGTTGATCGTTCTCGAATCGACCACCTATCCGGGCACGACGGACGAAGTTTTGCAGCCGATGTTCGAAGCGAAAGGGTTTAAGCTCGATGAAGATTTTTTGCTCGCCTTTTCGCCCGAACGCGTCGATCCGGGCAATCCGCAGTTTCAGACGCACAATATTCCAAAGGTCGTTGGCGGCGTGACGAAAGATTCGACTGAGGTTGCTGCGCTGCTTTACGGCGAGATCGTCAATGACGTTCACGCTGTTTCATCGGCCCGCGTCGCCGAGGCGTGCAAGCTATGGGAAAACACGTTTCGGGCCGTAAATATCGGCATGGCGAATGAGATGGCTCGCCTTTGCAACACCCTAGGCATCGACACCTGGGAAGTAGTCCGCGCGGCGGCGACGAAGCCGTTCGGATTTATGCCGTTTTATCCGGGGCCTGGCATCGGCGGCCACTGCATTCCGCTCGACCCGCATTACCTTTCGTGGAAGGCGCGTCAGCACGGATTTGACTCGCAGTTTATCTCTTTGGCCGAACAGGTCAATTCAGGAATGCCGGCCTATGTCGTCAGGCTTGTTTCGACGGCCTTGAACGACGCGAAAAAAGCCGTGAACGGTTCGAAGATTCTCGTTCTTGGCGTGGCATACAAGAGAGACATCGACGACATGCGCGAATCGCCGGCCCTTTCGATTATCGATTTGCTTCGTGCCCGCGGAGCCGAGATTACCTATCACGACCCGTTTGTCGACGAAGTGACGTTCGACCATGCTTACACGATCGGCGACGGCGAGCCGCTTCGAAATACGGAGTTGAGTGATGGTTTAATTGGCGAATCGGACTGCGTGATCATCTGCACCGAACATTCGGGCGTCGATTACACAAAGGTTTGTGAAATGGCGAATTTGATCGTCGACACGCGAAACGCGCTTTCGGAAAACGTGCGAAACGGGAGCAAGGCGAAGATCGTGAGGTTATGACCGGTCGTGTTTCGGCCTTTGCTAGTTACTCAATTCATCGGGTAACCGGCGCCCATCCAAGCCCGTGTCCCGCCGAGTAATGCGTAAGCATTATCGAAGCCGCGTTTTTGTAATTGAGCTACCAGACCGGCACTCGTGTGTTCGGCCGCTCAGGAACAGTAGACGATAATCTTTTTGTTTTTTGGGAGCTTATCGATTTTATCGGCAGTGTCGTTGGCCGGAATGTTGATCGCACCGGCAATATGCTGCTTGGCAAACTGGTCGGGCGAATGCGTATCGACGAAGACCGCCGATTTGGCGTCAAACTCCTTTTTCGCATCGGGGAGAGTGATTCGCGGGGCATGTACTTCCGCGGCGTGATCAAGTGCATTGCGGGCCGCCGCCGGCG
>JBHENZ010000094.1:0-13552 GCA_046261815.1 Pyrinomonadaceae bacterium
GTTGCCAAGTACGTTCAGGCAATCGTCAAGTGATTTTGCGATCCGATGCGGCGCTTCATAAAAAACGAGCGTGGCCTGGATTTCTAACACTTCTTCCAAACGTCGCTGTCGCTCGGCAGCGCGGGCAGGCATAAAACCGCCGAAGTACAACGAATCCGTTGATATTCCCGAAACGACCGCGGCGTTCACGAACGCAACGGCACCGGGAATCGGAATAACCTGGGCACCAAGCTCGATTGCCTTGCGTATTAATAAATGGCTCGGGTCGGCGATGGCGGGCGTGCCTGCGTCCGACACAACGGCGATTGAGCCGCCATTTTCGAGATGCCGCGCAAGCTGCTCGGCTCGCTCGGCTTCGTTGTGTTCGTGATAGCTTACGAGCTTGTTCGAGATGCCGAAATGCGTCAACAGCTTTCGCGAGTGACGCGTGTCTTCGCAGGCGACAAGATCGACGGATTTGAGCGTTTGGATTGCTCGAAACGTAATGTCCTGGAGATTCCCGATCGGCGTGGCGACGATATAAAGTGTGCCGGGCATAGCGTTTAAATTCCCGCTTTTGCGGGCTTTGATGTAAACAATACCCGCTCAAGCGGGAACTCCAAAACAGAAAGGCCCGAACACGAATGCCCGGGCCGATTCAGTAGCCATTGTCCGCAACTTAGAACGGAAGCGGGAACGGAATCCTGTTTCTCCAGTTACCGTTGTCGCGACCGCGGTTGTAGCGGTTGAGACCGTAGGCGTTTTCCAAAATCTGCAGATCGCTGCGGATCTGGCTCCACTGCTGCTGGCCGCCGCGGTTGCGGTTGCCGCGATTGTTCGAAATCTGCTGATCGATCTGGTAGCCGATGTCGAGAACGCGCTGTGCCTCGTCGCGGCTGTTGTTCAGGTTCCGGCCGCGGCCAAATTCGTTACGAAGATTCTCAGTCGCATTTTTGAAGCTCGACGCAAGCGAATCGAGATTATCGTAACGGTCATTACGATTATTGCGGCCCCAGCGGCCGTTGCCGTAGCGATCATTGCCGTAGCGATCGTCATGACGATCGTCGATTCGATCAATGCGGCGTTCGAAATTACGGGCGCGATTTTGGAGCCGCTCGACAACGCCCCGAAGATTGTTGTAGTTTCCATTGCGGCCGTTGCCGTAACGATCGTCATCGTCCCGGTCGCGCCATTGCGCACTCGCCACCGAGGGCAAACCCAAAACAAAAAGCGCGAAAGCAAACATTCCAACGAAAATCTTTGTTCGATTCATTTTTGATCTCCAGAAAATTAATCTCGACAACGCTATATTTGCTCTTCGCTCCAACAAGGCACTTCCCGCGTTGCCGGCTCTAAACATTTAGCAACCAATATGCCAGTTTTCGGGGCTCGATAAGGGGAAACGCTAACCGAATTGAGCACAAGGAGTTAGGGGCAGCGGCCGGTCGATCGAAATGAGCTCGGCTCTGGAAGATTATTCCAAAACGTCGGCGGATTGGCGACGAGCCGACAAAATGGTTCAGAGAAAAGGAAATAGAGGCGAAAATTTATCGCCTCTATCCTTACTGTCAAAAAGTCGAAAATGTGTTAATCGCCAAGGGCCTTCGAGGCATTAAGCCTTCCGCCCGCGACAATTTTGCCCGAAAGCGAATCAAGTGCGTCGACGGATTTTAGGAGCCGCCCGCGAAGCTGATCGACCGTTAGTTTCGGTTCACTCGCCAGCACTAATGCCGCCACGCCGGAAACATAAGGTGTGGCCATCGATGTACCCGACGCTTCACGATACTCGTCGTTCAACCACGTCGAAAGAATCTCTCGGCCGGGTGCAGCGATGTGAACGCTTTTTGCACCGTAATTCGAAAACGAAGCGAGAGAATCGGTCCGGTCGAGTGCGGCGACGCTGATTACGTTCGGCAATTTGTAGTTCGAGGGGTAATGGGCACGCCGATCATTGTCCGTGCTGCTGTTTCCGGCAGCAGCGACAAACAAAATGCCCTGTTCGCCGGCAGCGCGAATGGCATCTTCCAACGCTCGCGAATACTGGGTCGAACCCCAGCTCGCGCTGATTACGCGGACGTTAACACCTTTCTGCTTGCGGTCGATAGCATAATTGATCGCCTCGATCGCGTTTTTCGTCGAACCAAATCCGCCGCGGCCAAGAAACTTGAGTGGCATTATCTTCACGTTCCAGTTTATCCCCGCAACGCCTTTCTCGTTATTGCCCTCGGCACCGACAATGCCGGCGCAGTGCGTGCCGTGGCCATTATCGTCCATCGGATCGGGAGCGTTGGCGTCGGCGTCAAAGCCGCGGACGTCGTTGAAAGTGCCGAGCTCATCATCCGTGTATTGGGGTAGATTTTCGGGCCGCAGCCACATATTCGAGACGAGGTCTTCGTGCGTGTAATCGACACCGCTGTCCAGAACGGCAACGACCACATCCTTGCTGCCCTGCGTTTTAAGCCAGGCTTTCAAAGCGTCGATGTCGGCTCGGTCTTTACCGCCGTTCTTGCCATCGTTATTCAACGCCCATTGATCGCTGAACTGCGGATCGTTCGGTACGCCGAGGCCTTCGCTCTCGCGATGAAGCAGATTGCGCGGCGAAAGGGAAACGGGCGGTTCGCCGAGTCTAATCTGGAAATTCGGCTCGGCATACGCGACCAGATCGGTCATCGAGGAATACTGCAGGGCGATTGCTCGCGCATCGGCGTTATCAAGGTCGTCAACGGCGACGAGCCCGCTAACGGATTCGATCTCGTCCTCGATTCGGTCATTATTCCGAGCGACGAGGCGTCTGATCTCCGCCAAATTGACGCCGGGTTTGAAACGAACGAGAACCTCGGCCTCCGAATCGCGATATTTACGATTTACGATAACGGCCTTAGGCTCGGATTTGGCTATCGGGCCGGGCGACAGCTTATCGAGCCGCAGCGAATTCTCCCACCGACGAATTTGGCCCAAAACGGCCGCCATCGTTATCAAAATCACCGCAATGCCAAAATGTATCCAGAAATTGTTGCGATTCATCGTTACTGCTCCTATCGCTTCTATTTAGATTCGGCCAACCAAATTGGATGAGAAAATACGGCCGCGACGTTGGAAAAACTCGAACGGGCCGCTCTAGCCCTGCACTACGTGGTTGCCGCCCTTAAACCCTTTTAGTCTCAGCTGATATTTGTCGGCCCGGTATTCGTAGTTTTTGCCGCCCGACGATAAATTTATCTCCCAGCCGGTCGAGATCATTTGGGCCGACATCTCGCCATCCGCCGGTGCACCGAGCGACATGTCGGGAAAGTCCTTGTTGGAGACGGCTCCAACCTCGATTTCGCTTTCGGAAACGCCCAAACGCTGCGCCAAATCCTTTTTTGCCCGCTCGGTGGCGGTATTCTTGTTGAGACTCATAATCAATAGTCCGGCAGATAATTTTGCTCGTTTTGACGCTGATAGTCAATCAAAAGGTCGAAGGCGAGTTGTTCGGGTCTGGATTTGTTTCGTGCCTGTTCGTGCCTGTTCGCGTTTTCGTGGTTGTTCTTTTTAGTGGCCCCAAAAACCGAAACACGATTGACAAGCTGGCGACACGTAACAGCACGAAATTGCTCGAAACGACCGCCCGATAACGATATCGCTTGCCAGCGATAAAAACGTGAATTACAATAGGGTTTACTATCAAGGGGCATCGCTTCGGATGCCGCCGAACGGCTTATCGAAAAATTAGTAACATCTACATTCATTTAGATAAAAAGACCGCCGACGAAGCGGTCTTTTTCGTTATGCGCGGGCGAATTTTCGGTGATTTTTTAAAAGCCTATTCCGGGCAATCTCGAATATTGCGGGCACTATATATGTTGCGCACGCCGCACCGAGGATTGCGCCGGTCAGAACGCGCGACACGTGATTATTTTCCCAAACTCCGAAAACGCCCAGGGTCCAATCAATCCCGATTGGAATTAATGCCAGAAAAAGCCACAGCTTGTTAAGTGATTCCGTTTCATCAATTTGCCGCCAAAGCGGATAGGCGATAACTCCGCTAAGCAAGCCTGCGTAAACTCCAAAACACCTGGAACAGACTGCAAAAGGGTGATCGCCGAGAAAGAGCGACCGCTCCGGTATTTGATGACAAACGTGGCTGAAAAATGAATAGACCGGGCCGATGGTGAAAATCGGAGCGACGACGATGGCCATCATCCAGATAACTGTTATCGAAAGCGTCCAAAGCCAGACGTTCTTGGCCCGGCGGCGGAGGCGGGCGTAAACATCCTGCGGAACGTAAATTTCGGCGGATTCGGGCATTGGCGATTGTTAGATTGACAGTCTTGCGCCTTTGTTGCCGCGAAGAAGTCGAGGCGCAGCCCTCGAAATCATTGTTTGGCAAGTCCGATGAGCCGTAGGTTCACCGCTCAGCTCAGCCGCGCGGCAAACCGCGGCGCCGGCGGGCGCGTGCTGGCAAAACGGACATTACTCGCTGGCCCGGGCGGCTTGGGTACTTAGCTGTTTCTCGGTTTCGAGAATGTGCTGGGTCGTTCGAATGACGGTGTCCGGGTTGAGCGAGATCGAGTTTATCCCGCGTTCGACAAGAAATTCCGCGAACTCAGGATAATCCGACGGAGCCTGGCCGCAAATGCCGATCTTTTTGCCGGCCGCGATGGCGGCGTCGATTGCGATGGCGACCATCTTTTCGACCGCACCGTTTCGCTCATCGAAAAGGTGAGCGACCATTTCGGAATCGCGGTCAAGCCCGAGGGCAAGTTGGGTAAGATCGTTCGACCCGATCGAATAACCGTCGAAGACCTGCAAAAATTCAGTCGCAAAAACCACGTTCACCGGCAGCTCGCACATGGCGTAAATTTCAAGCTCGTTTTCGCCCTGAACGAGGCCGTATTCGGCCATCAACGCGATGACCTTTTCCCCTTCCTCGATCGTTCGACAAAAGGGAATCATCGGCTTGATATTCGTAAGACCCATGTCCTGGCGTGCACGCAGCAAAGCCTGGCATTCGAGCTTGAACCCGGGCTTGTAGCGATCGTCGTAATAACGCGACGCACCGCGAAATCCGATCATTGGATTCTCTTCGATCGGCTCGAACTCGCGGCCGCCGATCAGACGCGCGTACTCGTTCGATTTGAAATCAGACATGCGGACGATCACCGGTTTCGGATAGAACGCCGCGGCGATCCGGCCCACGCCTTCGGCCAGCGAGCGGATGAAAAACTCTTTTGGATCTTCTTCCATTATCCGCCGCGAGATCGTCTCGATATCTTCGCGTTTCTTCAGATTCGGATAATTGACCAGGGCCATCGGATGAATGCCGATATGGTTGTTGATGATAAATTCGACCCGGGCCAGGCCGACGCCGTCGTTCGGCAGGCGCGAAACGGCAAAGGCGTGATCCGGATCGCCGACGTTCATCATCACGTGCGTGCGCGGGCGTTCGGTGTCGGATATTTCGCGCCGTTCGACGGTGAAATCGATGTCGCCGTAATAGACATTCCCGCGTTCGCCTTCGGCGCAGGAAACGGTGACGTCGGTGTTCGAGCGTATCTTCTCCGTTGCGTTGCCCGTGCCGACGATACAGGGAATACCCAGTTCGCGGCTAATGATCGCGCTATGGCATGTGCGGCCGCCGCGCTCGGTGACGATGGCCGACGCTCGTTTCATTATCGGTTCCCATGCCGGATCGGTCATTGTCGTAACAAGTATCTCACCCTGCCGAAAACTGGTCAGTCTGTCGGGATCAAGCAACACGTGGGCCTTGCCCTGACCGATCCTTTCGCCGACCGCGACACCCGTCACGAGCGGCGCTCCGTGATTTTCACCGAGCGTATATTTTTCAATGTAATTTTCCGACTTTTGCGTATGAACGGTCTCGGGCCGCGCCTGCAAAATAAAGAGCTCGCCCGTAATACCGTCCTTCGCCCATTCGATATCCATCGGCTGCGGTTTGCCGGCCAGCTTCGAATAGTGATCTTCGATCGCGCATGCCCACTCAGCAAGCTGCAAAACTTCGAAGCCTGCAAGGCAGAAACGATTTCGTTGCGTTTCGACGACATCGCGCACCTGCGTTCCGGTGTCGTCGTCCGCGAAGACCATTTTCACTTCTTTGACACCGAGTTTGCGCGTGACGATCGGCCGATAGCCGAGTTTCAACGTCGGCTTGAAAACGATCCATTCGTCTGGCGTCGCCATTCCTTGGACAACCGCTTCGCCCAAGCCCCACGCGCCGTTGATCACTACCACATCGCGGAAACCGCTTTCCGTATCGAGCGTAAACATCACGCCCGAACACGCTGCGTCCGAACGCACCATCGGCTGGATGCCGACAGATAGTGCAACGGCAAAATGATCAAAACCCTTGGCGGTTCGGTACGAAATTGCGCGGTCGGTCCACAATGAGGCGTAACATTGGCGGCAGGCCTCGATCAATTTTTGTTCGCCGCGAACGTTGAGAATTGTGTCCTGCTGACCGGCGAAGGACGCGTCTGGAAGATCTTCGGCCGTGGCCGAAGAACGAACCGCGACCTCGAAAGATTTTTTACCGATTCGCTCGCCGAGCCGACGGTAGGCCTCCAGAATCGCCGACTCGATCTCGGCGGGGAACGGCGCTTCGAGGATCATTGTGCGGGCCTCGTTGCCGACGCGGGCGAGTTCTTCGAGATCATTGACGTCGAGATTTTTAAGCAGAGCCTCCAGCTTCTTGCGCAGGTTGTTCGAATCGATCAACAAATTATACGCATCGCTTGTTGTCGAAAAACCATCGACGGCCCGCACACCCTGCGCGGTAAGTTCGCGAAACAGTTCGCCGAGGCTCGCGCACTTTCCGCCAACCAGTGCGACATCGCCGGCACCGACCTCGGATAAATCCAACACGTGAGGTTCTACGTTAGTTTTTTGAGGTGAGTCGTTCATCGAAAAACTGCAGCGGTTCGCAAATACAACACTTGCATTCAGCACTAAGGGGACGGCCATAATTTAGCCCGGGGATATACCCCCGGGGATCGTCCCGGTATTTATCGAGCAACAAAAACAAAAACACGGAGAACAAATACGAGACCAGACGGACGGCCTAAAACCGAATAACCGCATCGGGCCCGCCTTCGACGTGGACCGTGTCTACGAAGCGGATGCACTTCGAATCAGTCGTCATCACGACCGAATGAGTGCGCTTTCCGGCACCGAAAAATCTCACGCCTTTCAATAACGCGCCGTCTGTCACTCCGGTTGCGGCGAAAATCACCTTTTTGCCGGGAGCGAGATCGCTCGTGTCGTAGATTTTGTTGGCATCGCTAATGCCCATTTCATTTAGCCGTTTCATTACTTTATCGACCGGCGGCACCTTGCTGCGGTCGACTCCAAGGCGTTCGGGATCGAAGACAAGTTTGGCCTGAATTTCTCCGTTGAGACATTTCATCGCAGCGGCCGTAATCACGCCCTCGGGCGCGCCGCCGATTCCCATGAGAGCATGGATGTTCGTTCCGGCAACGGCCGCTGAAATTCCGGCCGACAGATCGCCATCGGAAATCAGACGAATTCGTGCACCGGCATTGCGGACGTCCTGCACGAGTTGCTTATGACGCGGGCGGTCAAGGCAAATGATCGTCAGATCATCGACATCGCGGCCTAGTCGGCGCGCGATATTTCTCAAATTTACTGCAACAGGAGCGTCGATATCGACCGAACCCCGAGACGAAGGGCCGACGACGATCTTGTCCATATAAATGTCTGGAGCATTCAGCAAACCGCCGCTTTCGGCCGCTGCGAGCACCGCGATAGCGTTGTTCGCCCCGAGCGCGCAAAGATTGGTTCCCTCAAGCGGATCAACCGCAATGTCGACTTCCGGAAAGCTATTGCGGGCCTCGGCCGGGTAATTTCCCCCACCAACCTCTTCGCCTATGTAGAGCATTGGAGCTTCGTCCCGTTCACCCTCGCCAATCACGATGCGGCCACGCATCGGCACAGTGTCCATCACATCGCGCATCGCCTCGACCGCGACGTGGTCCGAATGCTTGCGGTCGCCCTGGCCCATCGTCTTGGCCGCCTCGATCGCCGCCGCCTCGGTCACACGCAAAAAATCAAGCGCCAGCTCGCGTTCAGCATGGTTGGTTTTCATTCGTTTGTCTTAGGTAACTTATTCCTGTATTAAGGTTTTGTTGATGCCCGCATTCTATCATTTGTGAAGGCGGATTTGACAAGTAAACGTTTGGAATATTACGGTCTTAGTTTGATTTTCAGTCGCGTTTTGCTTACAGGAGATTCGTCGATAAATGACCTACATCGTTACCGAGCCGTGCATCGAATGCAAATATACCGACTGCGCGGCCGTCTGCCCGGTCGAGGCATTTCACGAGTTGCCGGACATGCTGCTCATCAACCCCGACACCTGCATCGACTGCGACGCCTGCCTTCCCGAATGCCCGGTGGAGGCTGTCTTCTCAGACATGTCAATACCCGAAGAATACATGCCGTGGCTCGAAAAGAATAAGGAAGCGGAGAACTATCCGATCATTAGTACAAAACAACCCGCACTATTCGCTCCCGGATGCAAGGGGCAGCCGGAAGCGTGATTTTTCAGTATGACTCTTTAGCGCGTAAGCGGTCCTCGATCAATGGCCGCTTTTGTTATGTTCGCGACGGTCTTTTCGGAATAGCGGATAGCTTACAGCTATTTTTAAATCGTTCGATTTATGACTTTGATTTGCGAAATGCTGCTATTACAATTTTATTTGATTAATCGAGATTTATGACCGAATCGCGTGACCCGAAAGACACTGAAAAACCTCTGGTCCGTTGCGACGAGTGCGACCGCGAGACGGAGCATTACAACCAATTTCTCGGGCCCAATGACGCGATGAGAAACGTTTGCTGGGAATGCACCTCGCGAGCCGAAAAAGGCTTTTTCGCCAAACGCGACTTCCGCCGCGGATCGCGAAGCGGTTACATACCCCGGTAATTTTTCGCCACGAATTACGCGAATAAGAAATCCTTCTATTTGTGTAATTCCTGTAATTCGCGGTTTATGGCTGTCAGAAGGATCACCGAGTACCCCGCACAAGTCCTGGCCACGATGGGCAAGCCGATCACGGAATTCGATCAGGCGTTGGCCGATCTTTGTTCGGACATGTTCGATACGATGTACAATGCCGAGGGTGTCGGCCTCGCGGCCCCGCAGATCGGGCTGAACCTGCGTCTTTTCGTTATGGATTGCGACGGCACTAAATTAATTGCAGCCAACCCCGAAGTAACCCACACCGAAGGTGAGCAAACCGGTCAGGAAGGCTGTCTCTCGATCGGCAAAGTTCCGGCCGTCGTGACACGTGCGATGAAAGCCACGCTTAAAGCCCAAAACGAAAAAGGCGAATCGTTCGAGCAAACGGCCGAAGGCTACGCCGCCCGCGCTTTCCTCCATGAAACCGACCACTGCGACGGAAAACTCTTCATCGATCATCTACCAAAGTTGAGACGGGAGATGGTTATCAAACGATTCAAAAAAGAGAAAAACTGGAAATAGGCACGAGACAGTGTAAAACACCCGCTTAGAGCTTTTAGGTACAGCTATTAGCGGTTCTTCTATCTAACGTTTCGCACAAAACAATGTCGAAATACAGGCAGACCTTTATCATCGACCGCTTTCTCTCGTTCCGTTTTAAGCGGAAAAGGATTTGCGTCGATGACGAATTCTTCAAAATGTCTGGATTGAGAGAACAGCTCGAGCATTTCATCAGCAAGTTGCTTGATGTCGGTTTGCATAAATGTTTGACCATTCGGTCTGAGGTGCCGAGCGATCGTGCCGACCAACTTCTCATTCACCATCCGCCTTTTCGCATGTTTTTTCTTGAACCACGGGTCGGGGAACTGGATGGTGACCATTTGTAGACGGCCGGCGGGAATTTTTTCGAGCAGGCGGTCGAGCCAGAGCATGGCGTTGCAGAATGAGTAGTGCAGGTTGGTCAGTCCGGCTTTGGCAGCCAGGCGGTTGGCTTCGTCGACGAGAGGCTCGCGTATTTCGACGCCGAGGTAGTTCCAGTCGGGCTGAACTTCGGCCATTCGCAGAATGAAACGTCCGCGCGCGCAGCCTATGTCGAGATGCAGGGGATGTGAGGGGTTGGCAAAAGCCTCCGCAAGCTCAATCGCCTTCGGAGCCTGGCAATAAAACGGTGCGAGTGGGTTGACGTGGTGGTGAACTCTAACTCTCGGCATGTTTAGCGCCGAGATACAGCAGACCGAGAAAACTCCTTTTTTGGACTATCCGCTTTTCCTCGGCTCTCTGGCGTCTCGGCGGTGAAAATTATTACTACATCGCCAAACCGCCGTCGGCTTGTATCACCTGCCCGGTAATATACCGTGCAGCATCCGACAGCATAAAGCAGGCGATCTCCGCGACCTCCTGCACATTTCCAAGCCGTGCGAGCGGGATCATCGCCAGGGCTTTTTCGCGAAATTCCGCATTCATCTCGGCGGCCATGTCGGTTTCGACCAAGCCGAGGGCGAGTGCGTTGACGGTAATCTTACGGCTGGCCACTTCCTTGGCGAGCGATTTCGTCAACCCGATCATTCCGGCCTTCGACGCCGAATAATTCGACTGCCCGAGCATCCCGACGACTCCCGAGATCGATGAGATATTCAATATCGAGCCGCCGCTTTCATTTTTCATCATCGGCCGCAAAACAGCTTTCGAAAAATTCCAGGCGCCTTTCAAATTCGTGTCGATCACTGCGTCCCAATCATCTTCCTTCATCCGCAAAATCAGCTGATCGCGCGTGATGCCGGCGTTGTTCACTAGAAAATCAACGGTGCCGAATTCAGCCGCGACCTGTTTGACAAAATCCGCCGCCGCTTCCGTATTCGCGACGTCACACTGTGCCGTAAACACCTTTACGCCAAGCGATTCGATTTCGCCCTTTAGCCTTTCAGCTTCGTGGGCGCTTTTCGAGTAATTAAACGCGACATTCACGCCTTGATTTGCAAGCGCAAGTGCAATCGCTTTTCCGATACCGCGGGTGCCGCCCGTGACGATTGCAGACCTCCCTTGAAATTGTTTTTCGGACATTTTCTCTTAGCCGTTTAGCGCGTTTCGCTGTACTTCGAATAGCTGGCGAACGCCCGTGTCCGCGAGTGCGAGCATTTCGTCCATTTGCTCGCGGGTGAACGGCTCACGTTCGGCGGTGCCTTGGATTTCGATGAATTTTCCGGCCCCGGTGCAGATGATGTTCATATCGACTTCAGCGGTCGAATCTTCGGCATAGGCGAGATCGAGCACGGGCGTTCCCTCGACGATTCCGACGCTGACGGCCGCGACTTCGCTGAAAATCGGCGATGCTTTGACCATGTTGTTCCGAACGAGCTTACGCGAGGCGAGGGCAAGGGCGACGTAGGCCCCGGTGATCGAGGCGCAGCGCGTGCCGCCGTCGGCCTGGATTACATCACAGTCGATAAAGATCTGCCGCTCGCCGAGCAGATGCATATCGACGACCGCGCGGAGACTGCGGCCAATCAGGCGTTGAATTTCCTGTGTTCTGCCGCTTGGCCGTTGCCACTCACGCTGCGTGCGCGTCGACGTCGCTCGCGGCAGCATGGCGTACTCGGCCGTTACCCAGCCCGTTCCTTTGCCGCGCAAGAAAAGCGGAACGCGCTCTTCGACCGAGGCGGTGCAAATCACCTTTGTGCCGCCGACTTCGATTAAAGCCGACCCTTCAGCGTATGGCGAAATATTCGGCGTGATCTTGGTGTTACGCAGCTTATCATGCGCGCGTTTGTCTGGTCTTTCGTATGTCATCGTTACTTGCCCGCGATTACGCGAAACGACGCGAACTGAAGAATTATCTTTTCTTACTCGCGTTCTTTCGCGTAATTCGCGGGCTAATTCTCTCTTTTCGTCAATGGCCGGAACTTCCACCGCTTCCAATTTAGACGGCTGGCTGCCCAAAAATCGTTCCGCCACGTTAGCAAATCGCTCGGTGGCGTCCGTGACGTAGAAATGATCGAGATCGTCGCACAAGCTGCGCTCGCCGGAGGCAACGCGCTCACTGACCAAATTCTTCTGAATCAGAAATCGCTCCACCTCTTCGGCCGTCGCCTCGCCCGAATCAATAAGAGTAACATCACGACCGATCGTTTGCTGAATTACGTCACGCAAGATCGGGTAATGCGTGCAGCCGAGCACAAGGCCGTGAGGCGCGAAACGCCGCATTGCGGAAAGATACCTTTTCGCGATCGAATAGGTTTCGGCCTCGTCGGTCCAGCCCTCTTCGGCGAGCGGAACGAATAACGGACATGCAAGCTGAAACACCTCGGCAGTTGTCGAGGCTTTTCGGATCGCCAGTTTATACGCGCCGCTCGCAACCGTCGCCTCGGTCGCGATCACACCAATACGCGGTGCATCATTCTCCTGCGTTAACTCGACGGCCTTTCGCCCACCGGGCCCGATCACACCGATCACATCCATGCCGATCATTTCGCGCATTCTTGGCACGGCGAGCGCCGACGCCGTATTGCACGCCACGACAAGCAGCTTGATGCCGACGTTCGCAAGAAAAAGAGCGTTCTCAAGGGCGTACTTTTCGACAGTTGCGAGCGACTTTGTCCCGTACGGAACACGCGCCGTGTCACCCAAATAAACAAAATGTTCATTCGGAAGTCGATCATGAAGCGCACGATAAACGGTCAGTCCTCCCACTCCGGAGTCAAAAATACCGATCGGTTGTCGACTTTTCGATAGTTCATGCATCACTTTAACTAAAAAAATAAATTTCAGGCGTTCGTTCGGGTACCCTCAAGATCGCGCGGCCGATCTGGAGGCCACATGTTCGGTTTGTAGATTTTGAGAATCAATTTCGCGACGTTTAACAACCATATATTATAACGCGTTAAGTTTTTCTCAACGTTCCGGCAATAGGGTGGCGTCATTGTCGGAACCGATTCAAACCTGGAACCGGAAAGCCTTTAGGTGTTTTGATAGTGGACTCGGGCCGGATGCCGAGCTCAAAAATATAACTCTTGCTACTTCTAAGTAGAAGCGGCATTAAAGTTGCGTCGTGCGCATTGGAAACCTTAATACTAAATGGCGTGCCGCGCCCCGGGGGATCACCTCTACTTATTCAGCCCTTTTCGCCCTGGCGTCATTGGGAAGGCGAACCGAAGCAGATGCAAGTATTAGTTCAGAACTTTTTGGCCACGAGTGAAGTTTCATGCATTCGTTGCTGCTGGCTTGCATTCTGCTCTTTTCGCAATGATTCTCTCACTTTCACAACTGGAGGATTTTATGAAGAAAAGAAGTAGAAACATGACAATTGTTGCTGTACTTTCAGTACTTTTTTGTACGGCGGTGGCTGCTACTGAGGTAAGAGCACAGAGATATAGCGGTCGCGCGACGGCTATCCGCACCGTCATAAGCGTCCCCGTGACAGGACCTATCACGACCGCCATCAACGACACGGGCGAACTACCTGCGGACGGCGGAAGTATAACGCTCGCCAGCGCCAGCGCCAGCATAGCCGGTGCAGCGTTAACGGCCGGTGCGTCAAGTTCAACCACGTCGGGCGGTTCGCCCGCGGGAACGAGCCATTCGCAAACGTCGGTTGCCAAC
>JBHENZ010000095.1:0-3316 GCA_046261815.1 Pyrinomonadaceae bacterium
GTTCGAGGCCGCCCGCCAGCTGTTGAAAAAAGGCGGGTCGATCGCTCTTTTCCCCGAGGGCATCTCGCATAATTCGCCAAAGCTCTTGCCGATCAAAACCGGCGCCGCTCGCATCGCCTTGGGTGCAGCTTCTGCCGGGAGCGACAGGCTCGATGTCACGATCGTTCCGGTCGGTCTTTTCTACACGGGCAAAACGACATTTCGCAGCGAAGCGTTGCTGCACTTTGGCGAACCGTTTCCCGTGCTGTCGCTTAACCTTGATCCTGACGGCGAACCCCCGTACGACGCCGTTGAAAATCTGACCGACAAAATCGAACGCGCGCTTCGCGACGTAACGCTCAACGCCGAGTCGGACGCCGAACTCCACACCGCGCGAATCGCCGAGGAAATAATCCAGGCATCTGCCGAAACGGAAAATCTCGGTGAGACGCTCGATTTCCTAAAAACATTCGTCGCCGAAGTCGATCCAGAAAAATCCGCAAACGATGAAAAACTCGAAACCAGGCTGCACGAATACGACCGAAAGCTCGCCCTGCGCGGCATCGAGCCCGTGCATCTTTCCCTTTCACAGTTTTCGCGCGTGTTCGTTTTTCGGCAGGCGTTTATCCAAACATGGCGCCTGATTTTGCTCGCACCGTTCGCGTTTGTCGGCGCCGTGCTGCACGCTCCGGCCTACGAGCTTTGCCGGCTATTCGCCTTTTATTTCACGCACCACGGCGCGGACGACATCGTCTCGACCGTTAAGGTGCTGGCGGCTATGCTCTTCATGCCGTTGACCTGGCTCACCACGGCAGTGATCGTTTACTTTTATTCAGATTGGAAATGGGCGCTTGTTTCAATTCCAGTTTCGGTCCTGTTGGGATACGCTGCACTCTACACGCTCGAGGAATGGGAAGAACTCCACGGCTGGGCGCGGGCGCTGTGGCTTTATCTGACAAAGCGTGAAGAGTTTTTGAAATTATTCGTCGAGAGAAGAAAACTACAACGCGAACTGCGAACGGCGACGCGGAGTTGAATAAAACGAATAGCGCTCTTCAATCTGCGAAGCAGATGTCGAGAGCTGTAACTACAGGTGAATGAAGCGGAAAGATATTGCGCCTGCTTTCGCGCGCTTTTGTGGCTGTAATCCCAGCCGACGCCTTTCGCGTTACGCGTTCGCGTAATCACGCGAATTTCCGCAAGTTCCTATCCTAAAATCTTACCTTCTCTTCGTCTACATCCGACGCGTTTCGCGAAGCTTGCCACTGGTCTTTGCTTTCGTAAAAATTCACGTCGAAGCTTAAGAGGCTTTTCACCGGTATGCCCTGGAACTCATTCGGCGCATCTTCGAATTTGGCGATCACACCGCAGCCGATGACCTCAGCGCCGATCTCGTTGCAAAGATCGATCGTTTCCTGGATGGCTTTACCGGAACGCAAGATATCGTCGACGATAATCGCCGGGTGCACGTCCGATTCGCTCATATATTGTCGAAATTGCCGTTTGCCTTCTTCCATCTCGGCCCAGTAAATCTGCTCTGCGCTCAACGCCTCGCGAACGCCGAACGCGACCATAATGCCGCCCGGGCTCGGGCTGATCACCGAAACCCGCGGCAGCCGGCTCGAGATCGATTTTTCCATCCTGAACATGCGGCTCAAACCAACTGACAATATCCTCGCATTATCGTAATAACGAAACGCCAGCGGCATCTGAAAATAATGCGATGCGTGCTTGCCGTTCGGGTAAACAAAATGCCCCTTGCGGTACGCTCCCGTCTTCCTCAAAATCTCCATCACCGCATCCGACGTAGGAACAAGATCCATAATTGCTCTCCTCTAAGGTTCAGTTGTACTTGCGTTTTCGAAGCTTCAATTTTAAACATCACTACATCCGGAAGCAAACAGCTTGGAAAAACGGTAGGGGTTCACTCCCGCGAAATCAAACCAATCGTCGCACACAGTGACGCCAAGAATCTGCTCGAATATTCCACCTTGCCCGAGTCTTTTCTTTCACGTCCATTGACTTGTTAGGCCCAACGTAATTTTCACCTACTTCTTTTCCAAAAAGCCCGGCACAACTGGATTAACGTGACCCTGCATTTCGACGGCGTTTTGGAGAGTTCGCTGATCCACACACTCCAATCGTCCGTAATCGCCATGAACGCGCCGTGAAGCAACACCACAGGCTCGCCGCTGCCGTGGATCTCGTAATACATCTTTAGTCCGTTAACCGGCGCGTACCCCGTAGTTGGTTTTTGCTGTGCGGATACGACGGCTGAGAGGAGAATTGTCAGGAGTAACGACAGGAAAAAAGCTGTTGTCTTCCTATTTGGATTTAAGTTGATCATTTTCGCGACCCTGATAGCGAAGTCGCGACGAGTAAGTTGTACGCTCATATCTTATTGGTTGGTCGCAAGTCTGCTTGGGTAATACATTTCTCAACCCTCGCCGTGTCAGGTAACGGCGCGTTTTCTTTATAGCTAAGCCAAGCGACATCCTTCAAGCCCGACGTGCTCACGGCCCCATGGGCTCCAGTGCTTCCGTGGGCGATGGTCAAAGCCCTTGTTACAACTGGCATGACAAGCCTGCGAACTCCAGTCGCCCGAACTCGACGTGCCGGGAACTCGACGAAGCCTTCGCGGTCGGTAAGGTTATCTGCGG
This sequence comes from Pyrinomonadaceae bacterium, assembly GCA_046261815.1. GTDB lineage: Bacteria > Acidobacteriota > Blastocatellia > Pyrinomonadales > Pyrinomonadaceae > OLB17. The sequence continues at coordinate 2,640 of JBHENZ010000095.1, forward strand.
ATTGAAAGTCACCGCTAAGAAACAGCGAATAGTGACTCCACATCTCAGTGACCGGCATGTTCTCGCACGCCCCGCCACTGGTGTCGAGAACCTTCACCCGCCAACTGGGTACGACCATACTCTCAAACGGATAAATCGCCACGCCGATCAAAATGCATAACGCTACGATCAATATTTTCTTCTGCAACGGACCTCCTGAAAGTGGACGACGAACTGACGCCGCCGCGATGCGCTAATCATCCTCTTGTATCTGAGGCGCTCCGGTTTTCACATCGCCGTCTCGTTCGTAGTTTATGATGATGATGCCGTTGGGCGAGACCTGGCCCTCGGTCACCTTGAAGGCCGCCGGGATCGTGCCGTCGGCAAATAGACGTTTTCCTAGTCCAAGCGTGATCGGAAATATCATTAGCTCCAGCCCATCGACCAGATCATTCCTAAAGAGCGTCTGAAGCATATCCGCACTTCCGAATACGTGCAGGTCCGGTCCATCCGTTTGTTTCAACTGCCTGACATTTTCCGCAAGGTCTCCGCCCAAAAAGACGGACGGCTGCCAATCGCTTGTGTCACGTGTGTTCGAAGCGACGTACTTTGTTGCGATTCAGTGATCAAAGCCCCAACTCTGAAAGAAGTTCTGTCGCCGTCACAATTCTAATGTTGCGATATATCTTTAAATCCAA
>JBHENZ010000096.1:0-7657 GCA_046261815.1 Pyrinomonadaceae bacterium
GCCTTAGTCCGGTGTATATCACTTCCATCCCCGCGTCGCGCAGGGCCCGCGCAATGACCTTCGCGCCGCGGTCGTGCCCATCGAGACCTGGCTTAGCAACAAGCACACGAATTTTTCGTTCGGTCATAAACGATCAAGTATATTAGTTTGATTATGAGACGATCAAATCGGGCTGATAGCCGCGGGTCTTGTATCTGGACTTGTCATCCACGCGAGGGTGATTTTAGCTCTATATTCGGCGAAGCAAATACGCAACGCAGTTTTGACCTTAGCGATGGTCGCGATTTTATCGCCTCGGCCATTTCCAGCCACGCGTGTGTATTGATACGCAATGGATTATGGCTTCTGATCGGCTTGATAATGCCGTACCGCGGCTCTTCCGTTTCGTCGACGAACGATCCGAACACTCGGTCCCAGATGATCAAAACGCCGGCGTAGTTTTTATCAAGATACGGATTATTCACGCCGTGATGGACTCGATGATGCGACGGGGTGTTAAAAAAAAGTTCGAGCGGGCCGAGGCGATCGATAAGGCGTGTGTGAATCCAAAATTGATATATCAAATTAAAGCCGTGCATCACCGCGAACATCCACGGAGCAAAACCAATCAGCATCACCGGTGCGTAGAAAATCCAATGCAATGTTCCGCTAAACCAGCTTTGCCGCACCGCCACGCTCAAATTGTATTCCTCGCTCGAATGATGCACGACGTGAAAATTCCAGAACAGTCGCGACTTATGGCTAATTCGATGAAACCAGTAATAAGCAAAATCGTCGACGAAAAACAAAATCGCCCACGACCACCACGCTTCGACAGGGAATCTGAAAGGTGCGATCTCGTACGCCGCCAAATAAATCAGGCCGATGAAAAGGCCAAACACCAAATTAAAACCGACACTCACAAAACCGATAAAAATGTTCGTCCAGGCATCGCGCGACGAATAGACTCGTACCCCACGTCGATGCGCAATCAAGGCCTCGATGCCAATCATCAGGGCAAAAATCGGTATGGCGACAATTGTCGGATTTAACATTTCCGCTCTGCGTATTTTATTATGTTTTGCTCGCGAATTGAAGACTGAAAATCGTCTGGATGAGAAGTATAATAAAAATTGCGACCATCACACTTGCCGTCGCATTTGTCGGGATTCAGTTTATCCCTCCCGATTTTAGCGATCCCTCGACGAACGCGGAATCTTCGATTGCGGCCCCTACAGATGTTGCTAACGTCTTTCGGCGTTCCTGTTTCGATTGCCATTCGAACGAGACCGTATATCCTTGGTATTCACAAATTGCCCCGGCGTCCTGGCTGCTGGCCGATCACATTCGCGTGGGCCGCAGCGAGTTGAACTTTAACGAATGGAACGCCTATTCGGCAGATCGGCGGAGCCGAAAGCTGGACGAAATCTGCGAGCAAGTTCGGGCCGGCGAAATGCCGCTCGCATCGTATCTATGGCTGCACCATTCCGCTGATTTGAGCGATGGGGATGCTGATTTACTTTGTGAATGGACGGATGCCGAAAAATCGCGTATTGCCGATGCCCAACCTGATTAAAAACCGTTCGCGGTTTACGCCTCGAGCTGAGAATAATCGAAACCATTACTCGTCAATATCGTAAAAGCTATAATCACCAGTTGGCTCGGGCCTTGAAAATCGAAAGGCCGCCCGACACGTCGATTAGGAATTCCTGAGCATATGTTCTGCCCCGGTTGTGGAGTAGCCAATTCGTCGAAGCATTGGTTCTGCCGCGCTTGTGGAATGAATCTCGAAGCAGTGGCCCAGTCATTCCTCGAACAGTATCCTGCGAAATCGATACCTTCGATCGATCGCCGAGAAAAGCTCCTCGAACGCCTCGGAATCGTCGCATTTACGGGCTTCGGAATCGTTCTTACACTCGCAATCGGTGCTTTGATTTATTTGATCATCACGAAAATGATCTTGAACGGCGAGAATTTTTGGAGCGGTCGTTTGATACTCGCTTTCGTCCTATTTGCGGGACTGTCGCTTGCGTACGTTTTCTTTAATGAAATTCTTAAGGAGAAAAAACAAAAAATAGCCGCTTCCATTCTCGATGAAGCAATCGATCCGGCCCCACCGCTGCTCGAGCTGCGCGAAGGCAATTTCGTACCCGCCGCCAGCGTGATCGAAGAGACTACTGACTTACTGCCGGTCGAGCCAAAATCCGGCGAGCGAATTTAGCCCCGTTCGCTGCTTCACCAGCGGCAACAATCGAACAACAAGCAGCGATCTTTCCGTTTCAGTCGTTTGGTAAGGTAAAATACATATCGATGTCGATACTGAGGATCGCGCGTTATCCGGAACCGGTACTGTTGCGCGTTGGGAAACCCGTCGATGCGGGTGAATTCAATCGTGAAACAGCGAATTTGATTGGTGATATGTTCGAGACGATGTATAAGGCCGGCGGCCTAGGTATGGCAGCTGCTCAGGTAGGAATTTCGAAACGGCTGTTCGTAATGGACGTTCCGGCCGAAAACGGCGAATCGAACAAACTCGCATTTCTTAATCCGGAAATTTTGCATGTCGAGGGCGAGCAAATGGGTAACGAGGGATGTCTTTCATTTCCAGGCCTTTTTCAGACGATAAAGCGTGATATGCGCGTGATTGTCCGGGCACAAAACGCTTCGGGGGAGTTGTTCGAACGCGATCTGCAAAATCTTGCGGCCCGCTGCGTTTTGCACGAAACCGATCACTGTGACGGGATCGTTTTTCTTGACAGAATGTCTTCGTTGAAACGCGAACTCTCGAAGCGTAAAATAAGACACCTTCAGAAAACGGGAAAGTGGGAATGAGCATTGAAGAAACGAAGACTACGTGCGAAGTTCGATCGACTCGCGAGCTGAATTTGTACTTACAATCCGGTTGGAAGCTCGTTCTCACGTACGTCAGACAGCTTTCAGACAGTCAGGAACCGCGGTTCGTTTTGGCGTGGCAGGATGAGTCGCAGCCAGTCGTTCCCGAAACTCTCGATGAATGGGAGCTAAGCGAGATCGATCGGCAGCGCCACAGATAAAATATGCAAACTCAACGTGTTCTAGATGAATTTAAGAATGAGCCTTTCACCGATTTTTCGCCTGCAGAAAATGCCGCGGCGATGCGGTCGGCGATCGAGCAAGTGCGGTCGGAGCTTGGCCGCGAATATCCCGTGATTATCGGCGAGGAGAAAATTCAACTCGAGGAAAAATTCGAGAGCACCTCGCCGTCTAATAATTCGCAAATCGTGGGTGTCTTTTCCGAAGTCGACAAGGATACATCTCTGGTCGAAAAGGCCATCGAGACGGCGACGAAGACTTTTAGAATCTGGAAAAACGTGCCGCCCGCCGAGCGGGCTGAGCATCTTTTCAAGATCGCCGACATAATGCGTCGTCGAAGGCACGAGCTTTCCGCCTGGATGGTTTTCGAAGTTTCGAAAACGTGGGCCGAGGCTGACGGGGATACGGCCGAAGCAATAGATTTTATGGAATTTTACGGCCGCGAGATGATTCGCTGGTCGCAAAAGCAGCCAATCACGCCGATCCCGGGCGAAGCGAACAGCATCGAGTATATTCCGCTCGGCGTCGGGGCGATTATTCCGCCATGGATCTTTCCGCTGGCTATTATGGCCGGCATGACGATGGCGGCCGTCGTTACCGGAAATACGGTCGTTCTCAAGCCCTCGTCCGATTCGCCGACGATCGCGGCCAAGTTTATGGAAATCGTCGAGGAAGCGGGCCTGCCGGCGGGCGTCGTGAACTTTCTGACTGGCAGTGTCGCTACGGGCGAGGCAATGGTCACAAATCCGAAGACGCGATTTATTTCCTTTACAGGATCGAAACAGGTTGGCCTCCACATCAACGAGCAGGCGGCCAAGACGCACGAAGGCCAGATTTGGATCAAGCGGGTCGTGGCCGAAATGGGCGGCAAGGATGCGATCGTGGTTGCCGACGATGCGGATCTTGATTCGGCCGCAAACGGCGTTGTGCAAGCTGCTTTCGGTTTTCAGGGACAGAAATGCTCGGCTTGTTCACGCTTGATCGTCGACGAATCCGTGCACGAACGATTAATGAACAAGGTGGTCGAGCTGACGAAAACGCTAAAAATCGGCCAGCCGGAGACGGCGGAAACGAATCTCGGGGCCGTCATCAACAAGCGTGCTTTTGACAACACGCTGGGGTACATTCAAAAGGGAATCGACGAAGGCGGACGCGTAGTGGCCGGCGGTAAAGGCGATGATTCGACCGGTTATTTCATCGAGCCGACAATCATCGATGATGTGAAACCCGGCGCAACGATCGAGCAGGAAGAAATTTTTGCGCCGGTGCTTGCCGTCATCAAAGCGAAAGATTTCGACCAGGCGCTTGAAATCGCGAACGGTACCGAGTTTGGATTAACAGGAGCGGTCTATTCGGCGGATCAGGGCCGACTCGAAAAAGCGCGTCGCGAATTTCACGTCGGAAATCTTTATCTCAATCGCAAATGCACCGGTGCCCTGGTCGGCGCGCATCCTTTCGGCGGTTTTAATATGAGCGGCACCGACTCAAAGGCCGGCGGCCGCGAGTATCTGCTGCAATTTATGCAGGCAAAATCCATCTCGCAAAAAGTTTGACACGTGAAGGAAGTCGAGCGCGTTTCGTCACAACAAGAGGCGAAGGCTAATTTACGCCTTTGCCTTTTCTCTCGTAAGATCAGAGTTTTCGTAAACTATGCGGATCGTTTTCATGGGTACGCCTGCGGCTGCCGTCCCGTCGCTACGAAAAATTGTCGATGAGGGTCACGACGTCGTGGCGGTCTACTGCCAGCCCGATCGCCCGGTCGGCCGCGGGCAAACGACACGGCACTCGCCCGTGAAAACTTTTGCGGTCGCGGCAGGTCTCTCGATTCAGCAGCCGACAAAGATAAAGACCGACGAGGTATTCGAAATTTTTAAGAAGCATGGCGCCGACGTTGCGGTCGTTGTAGCATATGGCCGAATTTTGCCAAAATCGTTCTTGACCGCCTTTCCGAAAGGCGCGATAAACGTCCATTTTTCTCTTTTGCCTAAATACAGAGGCGCGGCTCCAGTGAATTGGGCGATAGTCGACGGTGAATCCGAAACCGGCGTGACCATTATGCAAATGGATGCCGGACTCGATACCGGAGATATTTTGCTGCAACATGCAACGTCGATCGACAAAAGCGAGAATTCGATAGATTTGACGAACCGCCTTTCGATTCTCGGCGCTGAGCTGCTTTCGGAAACTCTCGCGAACGTCGACCGACTAAACCCGCGAGAACAAAACGATTATGATGCAAGCTACGCTCCGCTTCTGAAAAAAGAGGACGGCCTCGCAAATTGGCAGATGACCGCCGCGGAAATCGCCAACCGCGTACGTGGCTTTCAACCTTTTCCGGGCGTTTACACTTTCTTTCGCAATAAACGTTTGCAGATATTCGCGGCGGATCCGATAGTTACCAGCCGCGACGCCGATCACGGCTCATTGATCGAAGCTCAAGACGGTGTCCTTGAAGTAAAGTGCGGCGGCAATTCTGCACTAGGCATCAAAGAAGTTCAGCTCGAAGGCAAACGCCGTATGTCCACCCGGGATTTTCTTAACGGAAACAAACTTTCACCGGGAGAGATTCTGGGCTGACCGTATTTGGCGATGTTCGAAATCATCACATTTTACGAATTCAATTCGATGGCAGAGCTGGGCGATCTCAACCTCGTTCGCGATCAGCTCGGATCATTGACCGAACAACTTGAGATAAATGGAACGATAATCCTCGCGGACGAAGGCTTTAACGGCACAATCTGCGGCTTGCCCGGACGCGTAGAGGAATTTGTCGAGAAAGCAAACGAAATCTTGCAAACGCGTTTAAGTGTCAAAAATTCTTTCCATTCCGAGAAACCTTTTCGACGTATTGAAGTAAAGATCAAGCCGGAGATCGTAACGCTCAAACAACGGGTTGAGATGTCACACGGTGTCGGCACTCATGTGACTGCCGAGGAATGGAATGAAATCATAAGTGACCCGGATGTGCTCGTGCTGGACGCCAGAAACGATTACGAATTTTTCAGCGGCACCTTCGAACGCGCGGTCAATCCAGGGACGGGAAAGTTCAGCGAGCTTCCGGATTATGTCGAGAAGAATCTCGACCCTGCCCGGCACAAACGCATCGCAATGTTCTGCACGGGAGGCATTCGCTGCGAAAAATTTGCACCCTTCTTAAAGCAAAAGGGTTTCGAGGAAGTTTACCAACTCGAGGGCGGTATTTTGAATTATTTGACCGTGATCGACCCAGACGAGAGTTTGTGGCAGGGCGAGTGCTTCGTTTTTGATAATCGTGTCACGGTAGATTCGCGCCTGGAAAAAGGCGAGCTGCCCGATCGGTCGTTTGGCAAGCGGTCATGAACAGCTTCTCTTTCAGCAACAAATGAAAATTTCGGCCGCGAGGATAGCCGCTTACGAAGCGCTGAGGCGTATCGATAAAGCAAGGGCGTTTTCGTCCGTAGTCCTTCAGGAGGTCGAGGCCACACTACTATCAAATATAGATCGCGGCCTTTGTCATGAGATCGTCCTCGGGGTTTTGCGTCGACAGCTTTTTCTCGACCGAATTATCGACCAACTGACCGGCAATAAAAAGCTCGATGCCGAGGTCCGCATTGTTTTACGGCTCAGCCTTTATCAGCTTTTGCACCTTGACCGTGTCCCCGCTTATTCTGTAATCAATGAGGCCGTAAAGCTCGTAAATCGAGCGAAGAAAACGTCGGCGAAAGGTCTTGTTAACGCGGTCCTTCGAAACGCTTCGCGCTCAGTGCCCGAACTCGACTACGAAAACGAACTCGAGCACGTTTCCATCGAAACGTCGCATCCGGAATGGCTGCTAAAAAAGTGGACACATGACCGCAGCGCGACCGAGGCATACGCGATCGCCAAAGCGAATAACGAAGAAACGCGGCTCGCATTTCGACTCACAGCCAAGGGGCGTCGAGAGAATTTTGAGGATAAGCTTTGCGATTTTGACCGTAGCGATGTCGTGGACAGTTGTTTCTACGCGAATACCGACCGGCAAATTCTGCGAGATTTCGCCGACTCTAATCTGATCTATTTTCAGGACGAGGGCTCGCAGCTTGTGGGCAGTGTTGTCGATCTGCGACCAGGCGATCGCTTTTTCGACGTTTGTGCCGCGCCCGGCAGCAAGACGACACAAATCGCGGCTCGCTTTGACAACCATCTTTTGGCGGGCGATATTTCCCGGCCGCGACTCGCATTCTTACACGAAAATTGTCGCGCGCAGGGAGCGGATTCCGTGAGCGTTTTGGAATACGATGCCGAAAAAACGCTGCCGTTAGAGGAATCGGGTTTTGACTGGGTATTGCTTGATGTGCCGTGCACCGGCACGGGCACTATTCGCAGCAACCCGGAAATCCGTTATTTACTCGATCCAAACGACGTCGCTGAGATGTCTTCGAAACAACTCCGGATTCTCGAAAATGCATCAAGACTCCTGAAGGTGGGCGGGAAAATAGTCTATTCGACGTGCTCGATCGAAAAAGAAGAAAACGAAATGGTTTGCAGCGCATTTCTCGAGCAAAATGCCCGGTTTTCCAAATCTCGGCCGACCGTCGCTGAACGATTTTTAACGGCCGGAGATTTTGCACGCTCACATCCTTCTCGA
>JBHENZ010000097.1:0-2760 GCA_046261815.1 Pyrinomonadaceae bacterium
CTGATCGCATATGGAATAATCTACGCTATTTTTCGTTTTCTGATCGAGTTCATTCGCGACGACCCGCGTGGAGATTTGTTTGGACTCACCTCGGCCACGGGCCTTTCCACCTCGCAGATCATCAGCCTGATCGTGGCGGCCGGGGCGATCGCGTTGATGGTGATGCGGATGCGACGGCGCGATGGATTATGGCGAACGGCTAATCGGGCTTAGGGCGTTGGGAGTCTTGTCCCAGTGTCCCACTGTCCCAGGCGGTTTCACACGCACTTCCCCAAAGTGGGACACCAGGGTTTCCGATGTCGGACGACGACAACTCTACCAGTTTCTTCACAGTCGACCAGCCCGCGGGCGTCAGCGAACGGCTCGACAGCTTTCTCGCTAAACGGATCGCGGGTTGGTCGCGTTCGCGGCTGCAACGGGTTATTTCGGAAGGCGATGTCCTCGTCAACGGGCAGCAGTCCAAGCCGTCTTACAAGCTTCGTGCGGCGGACGAGATCGAGATTGATCTGACGGAGATTCCGGCCGCTCGTTTTGAGCCTGAAAACATTTTTTTAGACATCGTTTTTGAGGATGAATTTTTGGCGGTGGTGAATAAGCCTGCGGGAATGGTGGTTCACCCCGGTGCGGGCGTGAGCTCGGGGACGCTCGCGAACGCGCTCGCTCACCATTTCGAATTCGAAATTTCAGATTTGAAATTGGATGGGTCGCCTGATGAACAATCCAGGATTCAAAATCTTAGATCGAAAATTGGAATTGTTCACCGGCTGGATAAGGACACGTCTGGTCTTATCGTTGTCGCGAAAACTGACGACGTGCACGAGCGTTTAAGCGAGCAATTTAGAAACCGCGAGGTTTATAAATCTTATGTCGCCCTCGTACACGGCGTGACCCGTGAAAAATCCGGCGCTATCGAGCGGGGGATTGCGCGCGACCGCTGGCACCGAACGAAAATGACGATTGCCGCGAATGGCCGTTACGCACTTACGCTGTGGAAGGTGCGGCGGCGGTACGAAAAATTCACCTTGCTCGATGTAGAAATAAAAACGGGCCGCACGCATCAAATCAGGGTTCATCTTGCATCTATTAATCATCCGGTCGTAGCCGACGAAATTTACAATGAGGGCAGGGACAAGACGGTTGCGAATGTCGAGATACGACAAGGGATTCGGGATCTGCACCGCTTTTTCCTGCATTCTGAAAAGCTTGGCTTCGATCACCCGAAGACCGGCGAGCGAATGTCTTTCGCGGCCGATTTGCCGGTGGAATTGAAACGATTTCTCGATTTGATATGATTGGAGCACAAAGAACATCGCTCCGCTCGACCAAAGTTTTATGAGGAATTTTTGTCTCGCAATCGTCTTTGCGTTGCTTGCCGTTGGCGCGTCTTTTTCTGAAACGCCCGAAATTAATATTATTCCGCGGCCGCAATCAGTGACGCCGGGACAAGGCGTTTTCACCTTGACGAAGAGCACAAAAATCTCGGCAAAGGATGATGCAAGCCGAGCGGCGGCAGCTTTTTTGAACGATTTCGTTCAAAAAAATTATGGCTTTAAGTTGAAGTTTGCCTCGCAACCTGAAACGCGCAATACGATAATTTTTTCCTCAGCGGCAGCCACATCAGATCTGGCTCCTGATCCGAGTTACAACCTCACGGTCGAACGCCGCGCGATTCGCGTCGTTGGTTCGGGTGCGGGACAGTTTTATGCTGTCCAGTCGTTGATTCAATTGATGCCGAGCGATGCGAAGAAAAGGGTGACAATACCAATTTTGCAGATCGCCGATGAGCCGCGTTTTCGCTATCGCGGAATGCATCTAGACGTCGGAAGGCACTTTATGCCCGCGGCGTTTGTAAAAAAGTATATCGATCTTGCGGCACAATATAAGTTCAACTATTTTCATTGGGGATTGACGCAGGATCAGGGATGGCGGGTCGAAATAAAAAAGTATCCGAAGCTGACCGAGATCGGTGCCTGGCGAAAGGAGACGGTAAAAGATAGGAATCTGACACCGTACATGGGCGACAATACGCCGCACGGCGGATTTTACACGCGGGAAGAAGTAAAGGAGATTCTCGCTTATGCAAAGGAGCGTTACGTCACCGTTATACCCGAGATCAACGTTCCGGGTCATTCCTCGGCGGCGCTGGCGGCTTATCCGCAGTACGGCTGCAAGACGAATTACGACTACAAGGTGCAGACTACATGGGGAATTTTCAAGGATGTTTATTGCCCAACGGAAGAGTCGTTCAAATTCCTCGAAGACGTTTTCGGCGAGCTAATCGATCTATTTCCCGATTCGCCATACATACACATTGGCGGCGACGAGGTGCTGAAGGACCACTGGAAAGAATCGCCGTTTGTGCAGGAGCTAAAGCAAAAAGAAAACTTGAAAGACGAGAATGAGGTGCAGAGCTATTTCGTCCGCCGCATCGAAAAATTTGTTAATTCTCGTGGGCGAAAAATTATCGGCTGGGACGAGATTTTAGAAGGCGGTCTGGCACCAAATGCGACAGTGATGAGCTGGCGCGGGATACGCGGCGGCATCGAGGCGGCCAAGGCCAAGCATGACGTGATAATGACGCCGACCTCCCATGTGTATTTCGATTACGGCCAGGGCGATCCGGCATACGAGCCGCTAAATATCGGCAGCTATATCACGACGGAAAAAGTTTACGGCTTTGATCCGGTGCCGAAAGAACTTTCATCGGAAGAAGGGAAGTTCGTTATCGGCGGTCAGGGAAACGTGTGGACGGAATATATG
>JBHENZ010000098.1:0-8093 GCA_046261815.1 Pyrinomonadaceae bacterium
CGGCGGTCGTCGTTCGTTCCGGCGATTCGGCGAGCGTGAGTGAGATGCCGGCGCTATTGCGTCGCGATGAGGATACAATCGCAACCGCCCGTTCGCCTTTCGAAACCACCGCCCAAAACGACGTCGAACCGATTTTCGAAGAATTACCTCTTCACGAAATTGTCGGCGAGCAGGAACCTGACGAATCGTTTATGATGCTCGACCCAGAAACGGGCGAACAGGAAACGGTCGCATTGCCGGCGAACCTAAATTACAATTCGCACAGCATCTCGGTGCCCGCGCGAGCAAACGCGGACGCCGACAAGCCTCAGATCGCACGGGCGGCAGCTCCGACAAGTAATGCTGCTGGCCGCTCGCTCGACAAATATATTCTGCCCGTCGCCCTGCTCGTTTTCGGCATTCTGGCAGGGGCAATTGCCGGGTATGTTATGCGACCGGCTGAACCGGAGCCACAGCCAGCTCCGGCCGCACCTGTTATCACCGAGATGAAGAGCACCAACACCGCCCTTACCGCATTCGAGGAATCGAGGCGACTGGTCGATGCCGATCCGGCCCGATACATCGACGCAAACGCGGGTGGACCGCAGGATGCCGAGGACTATTACCTGCTGGGCCGTGCATATTTGATCAGCGGAAAATATTGGGACGCAAAGCAGCAATTTAACGAAGCGAGAAATCGGCTCGAAACGGTCGAACCTCAAGCCGCAAAGACACTTGCGGCGGATATCGCGATGGCTCTTGCTATCATTGCGAGTCCGACGGCGACCGATGCCTTTACGAAAACAATTAGTGTTCCGGTGCCGAACGCGAATGCAAGCTCAACAAATACTTCATCAGTTATTCAACCGGCAAACTAATCTTCACGATCGGCGCGTTGCTGGCGACGGGCTTCAAATAAGATCACACCCGTAGAAACGGCAAGATTCAGGCTTTCAACGCCAGCTGCGAGAGGGATCCGGACCGTTTCGTGTACTTGTCCTAAAATCTCTTCATCAAGACCGTGGGCCTCCGAGCCGAAAATCAACAAACGAGGTTTCGACCAATCTACGGCCGAATAATCTATGCTTCCGTCCGGGTCGGCTGCCGTTACGATCAAGCTACGGCGATTTGCCCACTCGAGAACCCGCCTCGCCGGAGGATCGGTCCACAGCGGCATGCGAAACAGCGATCCCATCGATGAGCGCAAAGCCCTGGGCGAAAACGAATCAGCCGAATTTTCCGAAACGATCATTGCGTCGAGGGCGGCGGCCTCAGCCGATCGCGCGACAGCTCCTAGATTCGAGGGGTTGTTAACCTCGGTGAGAAGCACGACCGTCTTTAAAGGTCGATCCGCAAGGCGGTCGTCAAAAGCCTCAACCGAGGTTTGAGGTCGCCGGCACAGCAAGACAATCCCCTGCGAATTTTTTGTGTCCGCCAGCGAGTCGAACAGCTTGTCCGCAACGAGGTAGCTTTCAACTGCATCCGCGATACTCGACATAAAGCTGCCGATCCGCGCATTCGCCAAACCCTTCGTCGACACAAAAGCGTAATCGATTGAAATTCCAGACCTATGTGCCTCTTCCGCAAGCCGAATTCCTTCGACAAATACGAGCGATCGTTCCTGCCCGTCTCGGACGCTGCGAGCATTTTTTAGTTTTGAATTGTCGCGGCTTGTGATTTTAGGTAACTCCATCACGAACCATTCTTAGAGTTTCCATCAATTTTGCAAGGGCATATGGTTTCGGGGCCAATCTTGCCGTACGGCAAATTTCCGCTACACTGTGTGCTGGAGTCTTCACAAACGTTCTAGAGGACTTGCCCGATAGTTAAGTAAAACTTTATATGCAACCTGAGACACGACCAATGAGCAAGCTGGAGTTGCTCAAAGAAAAATCACAGCTTGCCGAGGCCGGAGGCGGCGAGGAAAAAAATAAAAAACAGCGGGCCAGCGGAAAATTGACGGCCCGCGCGCGTATCGAATTTTTCCTCGACGACAGCAGCTTTGAGGAATTCGATAAGTTCGTCGTCCATCGCTCGCATGACTTTGGATTAGAAGAACAACAATTTCCCGGCGACGGCGTAATTACCGGGCACGGACTCGTAGACGGCCGCGAAGTTTTTGTTTTCGCCCAGGATTTTACGGTCTTTGGCGGATCGCTTTCGGAAACGCACGCACAGAAGATCGTAAAGATTATGGATCTGGCGATGAAAACGGGAGCGCCGATGGTTGGTTTGAACGATTCGGGTGGAGCGAGAATTCAGGAAGGCGTCGTCAGCCTCGGCGGCTACGCGGATATTTTTCTAAGAAACACACTGGCCAGTGGCGTTATACCGCAGATCAGCTGCATCCTCGGCCCGTGTGCCGGTGGTGCCGTTTATTCACCCGCCATCACAGATTTTAACGTGATGGTAAAAGACACGTCTTATATGTTCATCACAGGTCCCGACGTGATAAAAACGGTAACGCACGAAGACGTGACAAAAGAAGAATTAGGCGGTGCGATGACGCACAACGCCAAGTCCGGCGTCGCTCATTTTGCCGCGGACTCCGATGAGCATGCCCTTCGCCTTACCCGCGAGCTTCTTTCGTTCATCCCTTCGAATAATTTGGACGACCCGCCCTTTCAGACGACATCGGACCCGTCCGATCGCGTTGATAGCAAGCTGAACTCGATAGTTCCCGAATCGTCGAATCAGCCGTACGACATCCGAGAGATCATAAATTCCGTCGTCGATGAGCATTATTTTTTTGAGGTGCAAGAGCACTATGCGCAAAACATCGTCATCGGATTTGCGCGTCTTGGCGGACATTCGGTCGGCATCGTTGCGAACCAGCCGGCGTTTCTGGCAGGCGTCCTCGACATCGACGCGTCCGTTAAAGCGGCGCGGTTCGTTCGGTTTTGCGATTGTTTCAATATTCCCCTGATAACGTTTGAAGATGTTCCAGGATTCCTTCCCGGCGTTAATCAGGAGCACTTCGGCATTATCAGACATGGAGCCAAGCTCCTGTACGCATTTGCCGAGGCGACGGTGCCAAAAATTACGGTGATCACGCGCAAGGCGTACGGCGGCGCGTATTGTGTAATGTCATCGAAACACATTCGAACCGACATCAACTTTGCGTATCCGACAGCCGAAATCGCCGTCATGGGTGCCGAGGGAGCGGTTGGCGTACTTTATCGGCGCGAGATCGCCGCCGCTGAGAACCCTGAACATCTGAGAGCAAATAAAGTCACCGAGTTCTCCGACCTATTCGCTAATCCTTATGTTGCGGCCGAACGCGGGTTTATCGACGAGGTGATCGAACCGGCAATGACACGTCCGAAGCTGATTCGCGCTCTCAAACTTTTGCAAAATAAGCGTGATTCAAATCCACCTCGCAAGCACGGCAACATTCCGCTCTAAGGTGACACTTGAGATGTCAGGCTATCGACACTTAAACTATTACTTTAATAAAAGTAAAAAAATCTCTCGTCTCGCTCGAAAATGATCCAATCGACTCCGAACCGTCCGACCTGGGCTGAAATCGACCTGACGGCGCTTGCCGAAAATTTTTGGTCGGTCAGGAATTTCGTCGGCCCGGAAATCGCCTTTATGGCCATAGTCAAGGCGGACGCTTACGGACACGGAGCCGTCGCCAGCGCGCGGCGTCTTGAACGAGAAGGTGCCGATTGGCTCGGCGTCGCGATCGTGGAAGAAGGACTTGAGCTGCGACGAGCCGGAATAGCAAAGCCGATCTTGTGTCTTGGCGGATCGTGGCCGGGACAGGAAAGAGCGTTGCTGCAATCGTTGTTGACGCCCGCCATTTTTCGCATCGACGCGGCCGAGCGGCTCAACGCGGTGGCTGGCGAGCGGCGTTGTGTGGCCGACGTTCATTTAAAAGTCGATACCGGAATGAATCGTCTCGGCGTCCGATTCGCCGAGTTTGGCGAATTCCTCGATCGCTTTCGACAGTTCACAAACCTGCGGGTCGAAGGCGTGATGACGCATTTTGCGGCGGCCGACTCGCTTGAGAATATTCACTTTACCGATCTTCAAATCGAGCGTTTCGAGGATTGCGTAACCCGTCTGCGGGCTGCGGGTTTTGCTCCGCGTTTTCTCGATCTAGCAAATTCTCCGGGAGCGGTCGTGCACCCGCGTTCGCGAGGAAATATGGTTCGCATTGGCGGTCTTCTTTACGGTCTTGGACGCGACGTTTTGCCCGCTGGCGTTGAACAACCCAAACTGCGGCCGGTGATGTCGTTAAAGTCCGCGATCAGCTCGATCAAAAATGTTCCGGCCGGCGAGTCGATCGGTTATGGCCGAACATTCGTCACTAAACGCGAATCGAGAATCGCCGCCGTTCCGATCGGCTATCATGACGGCTACTCGCGAGCGCTCTCAAACAAAGCTCAGGCCATAGTTCGTGGAAATCTGGCGCCAATCGTCGGACGCATCTCGATGGACTGGACGACAATCGATGTTACGGAAATTCAAGATGCCGCACTCGGCGACACGGTAGTGTTGCTGGGCGGCAGCGATCAACTTCGAATTGTTGCGGAAGACCTTGCACAGTTGACCGAGACGATTTCGTACGAGATTACCTGCGGAATTAGCGGGCGCGTCCGCCGACGCTATCTAAAGTAATTTATAAAACACCACTTAAATTCGGCTTTAAAAATCGCCACTTTGGGCGAATGCAAAGGAGGTCAGCCAAGACAGGCCTCCCTCGGGCCGCAAACTAGTTGCCTTTCGCCCCGTCAATTTTCATAATGCTTTTATGACATATTTTGAGAACTTCTCCTTTAAAGGTTTTTTCAAAGACCTTTACGAGAAAACTCTCGAAACAGATTTGTTCGGCCGCGCGGCGCAAGTGGCGTTTTATTTTTCGTTCGCGTTCTTCCCGCTTCTTCTCTTTCTGGTCACGCTTTTTGGATTAGTCCTCGATTCGACCGAATCGCTCGAGGCAAAGCTCTATTACTACTTCGCTCAGCTTATGCCGCCGAGCGCTTACAGCCTTGTCCGAACGACGATGACCGAGATTATTGAAAACAGCTCGGGCGGCAAGTTGACGCTGGGAGCAGTGGTCACGCTTTGGTCGGCTTCGGCCGGCGTCGACTCCCTTCGCAACTCGTTAAATTCGGTTTATGAGGTCGATGAATCACGGGCATGGTGGTACACCACGCTGCAGTCGCTCGTCCTGACGCTGTTGTTTATTCTGCTGTTGGCCGTGGCACTTGGTATCCTCACTGCAGGCTGGCAGCTTGCGCAAACGGCCGTCGACGCAGCCGGTTATCAAATTTCGAGTCCGCTTGTTCTTACCAGTATTCAATGGATCGGATTGCTGGTGGTAACGTTATTTACAACCGCGGTCGTCTATAGTTGGCTTCCAAGTTTTGAAGAGTTTCACTGGGTTTGGATAAGCCCGGGAGCAATAGTGGCGATTTTGCTGTGGCTAGTATTCACGGGCGGTTTTCGCCTTTACCTGCAGTTTTTCAATTCGTACAACAAATCATACGGATCGCTCGGGGCCGTAATCATTTTGATGCTTTGGATGTATCTTACGGGAATGGCATTGCTAATCGGCGGAGCTATCAATTCAGTTCTCACCGAACGGTCCGAAAGCTCGGGTGCAAAGGAAGCCAAAAAGAACACAGCCGCCTACGCGGTAAGTGAAGCGAACAAGCAGCAAGCCCGGCGGCGTGGAGCTTAGGATCATTCAAATGCTAATATTTCGCCGCGGAATCTCTTTTTAGATTTCTCCGGACAAAAAATATGTCATTTATGCTGCAGGAGATCGCGGAGCAGCCCGAAGTGCTCGAGCGCACAATCACGGCCGAACTGGACAAGATCACGCGTATCGGTGATTTTATCCGGCAAAAGGAAATTGATGTAATCATTCTGGTCGCTCGCGGAAGTTCTGATAATGCTGCTCTTTTCGGTCGTTATCTGTTGGAAATTACAACCGGAATTCCCGTCTCGCTTTCGGCCCCGTCCGTTTTTACGTTATACAACGCGAAGATGCGGCTTTCTCGGGCCCTCGTTGTCGGGGTGTCGCAGTCCGGCGAAGGAGATGATATAAATCACGTTCTTGAAATGACGAAAGGCTACGGTGCATTCACCCTAGCGATAACCAACGAGGCCGAATCGTCGATGTCGCGGATCGCCGACGAAACTTTGCTTATTCATGCCGGGAAGGAGCGGTCGGTGGCAGCCACCAAAACATATACGGGACAGATGCTGCATTTTTATATGTTGGCCTCGGCGATCGGCGATAAGAGAATTAAATATAATAAGATACCCGACTTCACCAAGAAAGCACTTGAGGTTGATTCCGATGTTCGAAGTCTCGTCGAACGCTACATTTTTATGGAAAACTGCGTGGTGGTCGGACGCGGTTTGAACTATGGAAATTCGTATGAGCTGGCTCTAAAATTGATGGAAACTTGCTATGTCGTTGCCGAACGATTCTCGTCCGCCGACTTTTTTCACGGGCCGCTGGCAATTGTCGAACGCCGATTCCCCGTGATTCTGTTCGCACCCGATGGAGTTACAAAGAAAAGTAGTATCGATTTACTTAGTCGATTGACAGAATTAAAGGCGGACGGTCTCGCGATCACAAATGATGATGAGGTCGCGGCGACGGCAAGTCGAGCGATAAAAATGCCGGCCGAAATCGAAGAGTTTCTTTCGCCTATTCCCTTCATAATTCCCGCTCAACTCTTCGCGGCGTATCTTGCCCAATCCAAGGGGATCGATGCCGACGCGCCGCGCTCGTTGTCAAAAGTTACCAAGACGCTCTGATCCAAAAATGCCGCAAAGTCCACACGTAAGTGCCGGCGAAATCGAGCACGTTTCCCATACCGCGTCCCGCTCGCGGAGTGCGCATAGAACCGCCTGGGACACCGGTACAATAGGTGTGAGACCCTACAGTCCAAACACTGTCCCAGAAGCGTTAGCCCATGCACGTGCGGCCTTGCAGCATATTTACGATGCTTGCAGCAACGCGTCGCGCATTTCGCCGGCGGTTGTCCAACGACGTTCAGGTTGTCTGGCGAGTGCCTTCTCGATGACGGCTGCGATTTTCGTCGGCACAGTTGGAACGCGAGTCGATACGGGCACGATCGGCTTCTCGAAGATTGCCTTTACGGTCTCGGCGACACCCGCCTTGACGCCGATATCCAGGGCATGAGCTCCGGTAAGCAAACTATACGCCGTCATACCGGCTGCGTAGATGTCCGAAGGTGGGCGAACGTCCTTAAAATCTCGTACCTGTTCAGGGGGCATATAAGCGATCGTTCCCGCCACGTCGCCGATCATAGTTACGCCGCTCATTCCAGTCCGTTGATAGCTTTTGGATAAACCGAAATCCGCCAACTTTGCAATATAGTGCGGGAATTGGTTTTCAACGAGGATGTTCTGCTCTTTGATGTCTCGATGCACGAATCCTTTCGAATGGGCGAAATCGAGGGCGGAAAGCGTTTGCTCCATTATCTTTACAACGTGCGAAGGCTCGAGTCTGCCGCCGTGGTCTTTTGCTAGCTTCGAGGCATCCACTCCTCCGACAAACTCGGTGACCAGATAAACGATGCCGTTGTGCGTGCCGTGCTCGATGTATTTCACGACGTGCGGATGCTCGAGCGATGACGAGACTTGAATTTCGCGAATAAAGCGTTTGAGAGATTGCTCGCTGACGGCAACTTCAGGCAGCAGCGTTTTAATAGCGACCGCCCGACCGTCTCGAACCGATCGTGCGAGCATAACGCTGCCCATTCCACCCTGACCGAGCACGCGGATCATTTCGTAGTTGGGAATTGGCTGCGGATTTTTTCGCAGCTTTTCCCGACACTCGTCACAAACGTAGGAAAATTTCGCGTCCGGGCGCGACGCCTCGGCCGTTGCCGGAATTCCGCAATTCAGGCAGACGACGGTGATGAACGACGGCTCGGTCTTTTTCGTAAACGGGTCGGCCGGTGCTCCGATCGAATCAGGATCGACGGTCACGGCAATCTCGAGAACAGTCTCGCCGCCCTGTAAGCGATCGCCTTGTCGCAGGTGAGCGGTCTCGACCCGCAAACCGTTAACGAATGTGCCATTCGTCGAACCTAAATCTCGCAGAAAACATCGCGGCGGGG
>JBHENZ010000099.1:0-4190 GCA_046261815.1 Pyrinomonadaceae bacterium
CCGCCGCTCCGAATGAAAGACATTTAACGGCAATCGTCGCCTGGTCATGGTAGCAGGCGATTACACCGTCGAATTCGCCGCGAAAACCACGCAAAAAAACGGTGTCCGCAGAATGGGGCCCGGTGACATCGATATTATCTCGAACACAGTTTTCAATTGCGGGAATCATTTCATTAGCTTCCTCGCTCCCGAAAAGGCCGTTTTCCGACGCGTGCGGATTGAGCGCGGCGACGGCAATTTTCACGGACCGTCGAAGAAGCTGTCCGAGTTCCCGGCTGCAAAATCTGATAAGTCGTTCGAGATTTTCCCTGGTAACCCGCCGGGCCGCTTCGATTAACGATAGATGCGTCGAAAGCAGGACGACTCGCAAATTGCCGGCGACGAAGCTCATGGCGAATTCCGAAGTATCGGTCAAAGCGGCGAGAAATTCGGTGTGACCCGGAAAATCGAATCCACCTAATTTTAAGGACGCTTTGCTGATCGACGCCGTCGTTATCGCATCGATATCCCTTGATCGCCAAAGCTCCACGGCTTTGACTATGCACTCGCCCGCGGCCCGCCCCGTCGCCGCACTTTCAACTCCGACTTTGAAGGGTTCGCGAAGAATTCCGGCGTCGCAAACTTCGATAACGCCGTCTCGACCTTTCGCTTCGCCTATTGACGCAAACCCGAGCGACGAGCCGATTTCGGTGGCAATCCGTTCGATCACCGCCCTGTCGCCGATTAGCAGCGGCCGGCACTGGTCGATAATTTGTTTGTCCTCGAGGGATTTGAGAGTTACCTCGGGGCCGATACCTGCCGCATCGCCGATGGTTATGCCAATTCTGGGCAGTAACGAATTGGAGTCGTTTGTTTGGGTTAAATTTTTGCGGTGCCGCATCGAAAACCGGAATGTCTAATCACCGAGGTCTTCGGCCTTAAACATATATTTTATACTATGCTTTGGCAGAAGGATATTCGGTGCTCCCATTCGGCTGATCTTAATCGCGTCCAGGTCGTACCAGTCGATGATTCCGCGAACTTCTTCGCCGTCCTGCAGGACGATCACCATCTCGGTACGTGCGTCGATCTGTTTGCGGTAATAAAAAACCTCGGCCAGCGTTTCAACCGGCGGAGGTTTTTTTCGGGTTTCGGAGTTTCCGGGTTTTCGCGGGGGATTCGGCATACTTCGCCATCGGTTGAGTAGCTCGGTTTTTCGTTTCGAAAATTACCTAGTCAGCCTGTCTTCTGATAAAGGTAGGCACATCGAGATCCTCATCCCGGCGTTTATCGCCGACGAGAAACGGATTTTGTGTTCCGCCGTTTACACCTGCCTGTGCCTCGGCAGCCCTTGGCTGCGGCATCAGCATCTGGACGTGGCTGTCGAAACCCGTAGCGATCACCGTTACGCGGATCTCGTCATCTATTTCAGGTTTGATCACCGTGCCCCAAATTATATCGGCAACGTCGTCGGCCTCGGCCTCGATCATCCCAATGGCGTCTTCGATCTCGCCAAGCGGCATATTCGGCCCGCCGGTTACATTGATCAAAGCGGCCTTGGCCCCCGTAATCGAGTTTTCTTCGAGCAGTTTGTAATCGAGGGCCGCGCGCATGGCGAGCGACGCGGCAGCAGGCCCGTTCGCGGCGCCGATGCCCATCAGGGCCACACCGCGACCGCGCATAACGGTTTTCACATCGGCAAAATCGAGATTGATGATTCCGGGCGTCGTGATCAGATCGGTGATGCCCTGAACGGCCTGCAGCAGCACATCGTCCGCGCGACGAAACGCATCCATCAGAGTGATCTTTTCCTCTACCTCGCGGAGCTTCGAGTTGGGGATGGTGATGATCGTGTCGACACAGCCGCGAAGCTCGGCAAGACCGTTTTCGGCTTGAGCCATTCGCTTTTTGCCTTCGACGTTAAAAGGTTTTGTAACGACGGCAACCGTGAGCGCACCCAGTTCGATGGCGAGCGACGCGACAACCGGCGCGGCGCCTGTGCCGGTTCCGCCGCCGAGTCCCGCCGTGACAAAAACCATATCGGAACCCTCGAGCACATCTAGAAGTTTTTCATGATCCTCAAGCGCCGCCTCGCGGCCGACCTCAGGATTCGATCCGGCTCCGAGTCCGCGTGTGGAGCGGCTGCCGAGTTGAATCTTCATGGGCGCCTTCGAGGCGTTGAGGGCCTGCAAGTCGGTATTCGCCACGATAAACTCTACGCCGCTAACGCCCGCCTCGATCATGCGATTTACAGCGTTTCCGCCGCCGCCGCCGACGCCGACAACCTTGATGCGTGCACCGGTTATCGGCGGTTCGTCGATAAACATTCTGATTGCGCTATTGGTCATTGATTTCCTTCCGTTTGATTTAACTCCAAAACCCATTTGAAAGAATGAACCCCAAGTTGTGAGGCAGCTGTGAGAATTGCGATTTCAACAATATCTTGTGCTGTTGGGCGATTAGCATACAACGATTTGTGGCAAAAATCTAGCGCCCCTTACCCGATTTAACGAAATTTATCGCGAAAATTTTCTAACCACTCGGCCATCCTGCGAGAGGTGGATCGCCCGTTGGAATTTGGATCGCGCATTTGCGATTTCATCGACGAAAGCGCCAGACCACACGCGACGGCCCAGTCCGGCGATTTCGCCTCGTCCGAGAGGCCACCGAACGATCGCGAATCGGTGAAGCCGATCCGCGTCGGCGCATCGAAAACTTGCTCGGCCACCTCGACCATCCCGCGGATTATAGATCCGCCGCCGGTGAGAATCACACCACTGGAAATCTGCGACCGCGCGCCTGCGGCCTCCAGCGCCAAGTGCTGGAGCAGCTCGACAGCGCGCGGCTGCATAATGTCGCAAAGAATTTCCTTTGACAGCCCTCGTTTTTCCGACCGCCCGACGGGCGTGATCTCGATGACCTCGCCCTTCTCTTCGTCGTCCATCAAATACGAAGCGACGCACCCGTGCAGGTGCTTGATTCTGGTCGCGTCCTGGATCGAGACTCGCAGACCTACCGCAATATCTTTTGTAAAATGCAGCCCGCCGAACGGAAACACGGCGCTATGCTGAACCGCCCCGCGGCCGAAAATGGTCAAGCTCGTGATTTCGGCGCCGATGTGTACAAGCGCACAGCCATATTCGCGATCGTCGTCTGACAATGTGCTTTCGGCGGCAGCGAGCGGCTCGAGCACCATTCGTTCCACATCCAGGCCAGCACGTCGCACAGCCTTTTCAAGATTTTGTCGGCCGGCACTCGGGCCCGTTACGATATGAACAAGCGATTCGAGCCGGGCGCCGCTCATTCCAACTGGTTCGATGATGCCGTCTTGGCCGTCAATGATAAATTCCTGTGGAAGCCGGTTGAAAATTTCCCATCCCGATGGCAGCTGAACCGCGCTTGCCGATTCGATCGCGCGTTCCACATCTTCGTCGGATATCTCGCGGCCGGCGCCGGCAACTGCGACAACTCCGTTTTTGTTTTCGCCGCGGTAGTGCTCGCCTGAAATATTGACGACGGCCGAGTGCACCTCGAGTCCGCTAACTCGTTCGGCCTCGCCGACGGCCCGTCTTATCGACTCCGAGACAGCCTCGGCGCCGGTCACAATGCCGCGTCGCAAACCGCGCGATTCGGCCGCGCCGATGCCGACAATGTTCATACGGCCGTAGTTCGACGGCTCGCCAACGACACAACGCACAGTGCTTGTGCCAATATCCAAACCCACTGCCTGTAATTCGCGACTCATATCGTCTATTTCGCACCGCTCGCGCGTCGAGGAGCGAGGATCATGTTTTGCCCCACAAGATTTACGGCCTCGAACGTCTGGCCTTTGCCCACGATGGCCGTAATTCCCTTTTTCAACTGTTCGGCAAAGTCACTACGACCGACGGCAATCGACACCGGCTGGCCGGAGTCTACCGTTACCGCACGCGGGTCGCGTAGGTCAGTCATGTTCACCAGCTTTATCCGCGATGCGAGGTTGAATTGCTGCCAATCGCCGAGCATTTTGCGGTACATCGTCAGGCGTTCCAGATTCTCCTTGCTTGCTTTTTCGGTTTTCGCTTCGTCCCAGCCGACGAGAATGAAAGGTAGATGTTCTTCCGGATACCTGGCGCTTGCCAGGATATTCGCATCCTCGTCGATCAGCACATCACCACCTGCCAGTCTGACAATTGCAGCCGGCACGCGTTCTGTAACAGTGACCCGTATGC
>JBHENZ010000100.1:0-7087 GCA_046261815.1 Pyrinomonadaceae bacterium
GGCGTACACGATCCTTTTCTTTCCGCAAAAGCTCCCGCACATACTCGCTGCTGCTGCCATAATCACCTTCGGAGACCTGCGAATCCACAAATGTCTTTAGGGTCTCGGGCAATGAGATGTTCATCGTGCTCATAGATTCGAAATTAGCATTTATGGCAAAGTTTGCCAACGCTCGCGGCTAAAGGCCTGTTCGGCTAAGCAAAGTTTCGCGGGTAATTCCGTGGTGTGTGGCAATGTCCGCAAGAATGCCCGAAAGCGTTCCGATCTTTATCGGATCGTGAGCCGGGATCGTAACGTGATGTTCTCCATTCTCTGTTGTGGTGAGCCTGATGTGGCTTCCTGTCTGGCGCGAGACTTCGTAACCAAACCCCCTCAATGCTCGAGCAAGCGAAACACCGCTAATGTCGCGAGGCAATCTCATGCAGCAAGGACTTCCTCACTTACAAAATGAAGCCTGATCATTTTTGGCTTACTTGCCTGATCGTAATGACAGCCGACGGCGTCACGAATATTTGCCCTTAGCTCTTCGACAGTTTCGCCCTGCGTAAAAATTGATTCACCCAACGCCTTCGCGTTGTAGCCGCCTTCGATGTCTTCTTCAACTAGAAAGATTATCTCGTTCATTTATGTATCGATTATTATAGACCATTGACCGTCGAAAAGTTGGTCTGCTTTCGGTCGTTGCTCATTTTGGAATTAGATTCGTCTCCGCCTGAAGAAATTGCGCGAAAGGTTGGGTCAGATGAAAAAGCTATTACCCTTTTTTATTCGCTTGGCATAGTCCGCCGCTCTTTTCCCTTTATTATTTTCCAAGCTGACATCGGCTCCAAGTTTTATAAGCTTTTCTGCAAAATGAACATTTCCATTCTTGTATGCCAGAATCAAAGCGCTGTCGCCGTCCTTGTTCTGATCGTTTAGTGTTGCGCCCGCCGAAACCAATCTTTCAATTAACCGTGTCGCACCAAGCCATACTATATGCCCGTCGCCATGAGCACCAACTTCTCCACGCCTGAACGTGCTGGCGGCTGTCTTCATCAGAGCAGTCCAACCATCCTTATTCTTCATGTTCACTTTGGCTTTTGCTTTTAGAAGAAGGTCAATCTCTTCCAAAAACAATCTCGACGA
Organism: Pyrinomonadaceae bacterium; assembly: GCA_046261815.1. Lineage (GTDB taxonomy): Bacteria > Acidobacteriota > Blastocatellia > Pyrinomonadales > Pyrinomonadaceae > OLB17. Next base: position 1,126 of record JBHENZ010000100.1, read on the forward strand.
GGAGATCATCAGAGCCGTCTCACCTTTGTCATCTTGAGCATTAACATCTGTGCCTGCCGAAATCAAAGATTTAAAATTCTCTGACCGGCTTCCCCATCCCAACCACATGAGCGGAGTTCGATTGTCTGATCCGCGCTCGTTTGGATCAGCGCCTTTCTTCAATAAATAGTTTACGATCGCTGCATCATTTCCGTGAGAGCACGCAAAATAAAACGCTGTCCATCCATTCTTGTTTTTGAGCTTTGTCTTAGCGCCAGCGTCGATAAGAAGTTGTACCGCGTCGCGATGTCCCATCCAAGCAAATCTCATTAACGCCGTCAACCCATCCTTCGTTTGAGCATTAACATCAATACCTGCTTTCAGTAGTAATTCAACAATTTCGCGATTGTTGTCAGACTGCGCAGCTTGAATCAGAACTGTTTCTCCATCTTTAAGCCTGATGTCTACTGATGCTCCATTCGCGAGAAGAAAATTTGCTAAATCCAGTCTACCCGATGTAACCGCAGCCATGAGAGCCGTCCAACCCTTGAATCCCTTTGGCTCAGTATCTACACTCACGCCGCTGTTTATTAATGACTTAACGCGAACGAGATCTCCTCGACCGGCCGCATCCGTAAATTCAATTGCCTTCAAATCAGCCAATTTCCCTTGACCGATAGCGGCTAACGAAAGAAAACAAATTGTCAGTGAAATCAGAACTGTTCTCATGTATCTATCTGATGACTTGCACAGTCACTACGCTGCTACGACTTGATAACTTTGTAAGGAATTGCGGTTTCACCTCAAATCCAATTCCGGCCCCATCGGGCGCGGTTATCGTTCCGTTTGCCGAGACCTCGACCGCCGGGTCGATGATGTCTTCGTGCCAGTAGCGTTTTGAGGCAGAGACATCGCCGGGCATTGTGTAGCCTGCGAGGGTCGAGATGGCGATGTTGTGGGCGCGGCCAATGCCGGATTCGAGCATGCCGCCGCACCAGACGGGAATGTTATTCTCGCGGCAGACCTCTTCGACGAGTTTCGATTGCGCGTGGCCGCCGACGCGGCCGTTTTTTAGATTGATTATCTTGCCGGATTCGAGCTCGATGGCTTTGCGCGCATCGTCGGGCGACTTGATCGGCTCATCGAGGCAGATCGGCGTTTTTATCTGCGCCTGCAGTTTGGCGTGGTCGACGATATCGTCAAATCCTAGTGGCTGCTCGAGCATCATCAGTTCGAATTCGTCTAGGCTCTTGAGCTTATCAATGTCGGCAAGCGTGTAAGCCGAGTTTGCGTCGCCCATCAGCAGGATGTCACCAAACTCTTTCCGCACGGCCTTGATCACATCGTAGTCCCAAGTCGGCGAGATCTTTATTTTGATGCGTTTGTAACCCGCGTCGACCTCGACACGGATCTTTTCAAGAAGCTGCGCCACCGAATCCTGAATGCCGATCGAAACGCCGCACTCGATCACATGATTGACGCCGCCTAGATGCCTCCACAATGGAACGCCGAGTTTTTTTGCTTCGAGGTCCCAGCACGCGGTTTCGATCCCACCTTTTGCCATGCGATGGCCGCGTGCCCATTTCATCAGGTCCCAAACCTCTGCAGCCGCCTCTACCTCTTTCCCGACGACCATCGGCGCCAGTATCCTCTCGGCCGTGGCCCACGCCGAGTCTGTCCACTCATCCGAATAGCCTGGCGTTTCGCCGCACGTGATCTCGCCCCAGCCTTCGACGCCGTCAGCATCTTCGACGCGAACGAGAATTATCCTGCGTTCATAGGTGCGGCCAAAACTGGTTTCGAAAAAATGGACGAGCGGGAGGTTGATTTCGATTAGCTCGATGACGCGGAGTTTTATCATGGCGGCAAAACGACAAGGTAGGTTAAATGCCGCTCGAAGGAAAGGCAAGACGCGTTGCCATTCAAGCGTGACCTAGCGCCCAATCAAGTTCCGAACCAGCGCCTTTGGTAGTGTTTGACGCGTAAACGCGTAACTCTTATTTGACAATCTCGAATTGGACGAACTGGTGGGCAGTCTGCCGTTTTTCTTTCGCGAGCTTGTCCGTGACGGAGATCTGCATCACATAATCGCCCGGCGTCATAACCGTTCCGAGTGACAAAGATCCGGCAACATCTACACTTTTGCCGGTGAAATTGCTCGATGCAACCGATTGTGGACTGCCTTCGAATATCATTCTCCCATCGCGAAAAAGCTTAACGCGCCAACCGAGATTTCCGGTTGAAGGCGACCCGGGTCTAAAGTTGAATATCGAAAATCCGTAAATGAGTACCGTGCCGACCCTGAACTGCCGCAATGAAGTATCAATCAACGCGTTCGACCGCGAAGCGTCGCCCTTACCCGCCTGACGTCCACCCCATTCCTCAAACGGCACGTTTTCTAAAGCGACGCCAGAGATCACAAGGCGCTCCTTTTTAAGATTCGGCACCTCGATAAACTGGTTCGCCGAGCCGACCCGCTCAGTACCGTGATCGCGGATGGCAACGCGCAACTGGTACGCGCCGGCCTTCTTCATTGGGAAGCTGAAATCATAAACAAATCCTTCTCGCATCAGCCGCTCGTAGGCTTCTTTTTGTGTTGTGAAGGTGTAAGTTTTACTGATTTGATCTACCACGGCACCGTTGTCTCCGAAAGCGACGGCAAGTACGTCGAAAACGGCTTTTTTGCTACCGTCAGGTAGATCTTCAAACTTGATGTCCTGCGCGCGAACGTGCAGCAAAGATCTGACATACGAATTACCGGCGTTGCTGCCGAAAAGCGTGTTAAGGCGCAATGCTACCTGATTTGCGGCAAAAGGCGAGGTGAGCGCCTCACGCAATCGCTGACCGCCGGTCGCGGCGAGATCCGACGGCAGCTTTTCGTCCGAAACTCCAAAAAAGCCACTTCGGTAGCGGACCTTAACGCCAGGCCGGTTCACCTTAATTTGCAGCTTATTGAATCGCCGGATGCGCGGATCGAATGTATCGTCGTCGGGTTGATAACCAATCAGATAATAACTTTGGTCGTCGAGTATTCGGCGAATGCCGCCACTAAGATCGTTGTTGTTTGTAATCGAGATTCCGCCGGTCTGTACGGCGAGATAACGAAGACCATCCTGTGTGTCGAATAGTTTATTCCGGCGTTCGGAAAGCGCCGTTTCTACATCTGCGGCGCTGCGGCCGGATGTATCGTCGGCGGCGGTCAGCCCGGTGATCGCCAAACCTCGTGCGTCGAGCGTGTATATCACGACGGCCGCCCGATTTGCGGCATCGACGAGGCGGCGAAGCGATTCGAGAATTCGCGAAGATTCTCGAAAGCCCTGAGCATCCTGTGCAAAAAGCGAGAAGCCGTCCGAAAGCAGCATAATCGACTTTCGCCCCGGCAAATCCCTCATTCCGCGTACGACGTAATTAATAGCCCCAAGTGTACCGCTCGCAAAAACACTTTCGCGAAAATCGTTAAATTCGCGTTCGATTCCCTCCTGAGTGCGTTCGCCGGGTTCGGCCGGTTCTTCCTCCCTGCCGGTCTGTGGTCGAGACTGCAAAGGCGTAAATGCCGACACGCCTCCGTTTCCGACAGGATTCCAGCGAATGCGTTCGATCGCGGCGTAAAGTTGGCGGCGGTCGGTGGTGAATTGCTGCAGTGCGCCGATGCCTGCACCAGTTCGAATGATTGCAACCAGATCGCCCTCGTGCATCTGCTGATCGACAAACTTTTTTAACGCTCGCCGAGTGTAATGAACGCTTTCGAACGAAAGAGTAAGATCATCGACGACCAGCGCAATCGTCCGACGCACCTGTTCGGGCCGAACGCTCGGAGGAGGCAGTACGACGGCCGGGCGTTCGCTTCTTCCGGGAGCTTCGATTTGTTCGCGAACGTTCGAGACAAACGAGAAATTCGAAATCTGCTGCCGCTGCCCGTTCTCGAACACCTCGAATTCTTCGGGTCTAAGATCCGGTACAATTCGCCCGCTGCGGTCGGTAACGGTGACATCTATCTGGATTAGATTGGTCGATATCTTTACGACATCGCCATCATCGGCGGGTGGTGGAGTGGGCGAAGTGACCGCCGTCTGGCCCGTTCCAGCTAACGACGCAAAAAGGACAAGCAGGAACGTAGGAACAATTTTTATCATTAGAATACTCCGGCCGGCAGCGGATTTATTGGTATTATATTGATCGGCCTAATTCGCCGGGTTTTCGGGAGAGGGCAGCCGAGCGTGAATCCCTTAGCATCATATCCTCAAGGAGCTTTTCTTTTCAATGCCTCAGCATCTCGACTCGAAATTGCCAATTATTTTTTTTAGATTTTCCATCGTCCTGATTTCGTTGCTTGCCGCGTTGACGATCGCCTGTTCGGCGCAGACTGAGGAGCAGGCTCTCGATAGTTTGCGGCAGATTGTTCGTGGCGGCATGGAACCGACCGAAGAATACGTCGCTTCGATCGCTTCGAGATTTTCAGGTAAGCGAGCCGGAGCTTTGGCCCGGCTCCTTCACGCAAAGATCAAATTCGAAAAGCGCGATTTTGCAGGCGCGGCGGCGCTTTTAAGCTCAGACGATTTTGCCCGCAAGACTAAGATTGGCGATTACGCCTCGTGGCTGCGCGGTCGGGCGTTGCACGAATCGGGGAAACATGCCGAAGCCGTTCGCGTTTTGAACCGGTTTCAAAGCGAATTTCCGGATTCGATCCTTTCCCGCGACGCAAGGCTCGTCTGGGCCGATTCTATGATCCAGTCCGGTCAGGCAGCGGCCGTGACGACTCAGCTCGGCGAATCGCGAGCCGATCCCGGAGCATTGTTGCGTATCGCCCGGGCATACGAGGCACGGGCGGATCAAATTCGTGCCATACAGTTTTATCGCCGGACGTATTTCGACGGAGCCGGCACTGACGAGGCGAAAGAGGCGGAAGCGAAGCTGATTTCGATGGGTCAGAACCTGACGCCGACGTCCGCGGACGAGGCCGCCGTCCGAGCTGAAAAATTGATCGCGGCAAAAAATTGGGCGGCCGCCGAAAAGGCGTATAGCGATCTACGGACGAGCTTTCCCGCTGCGCTCACGCCCGCGGTAAATCTAAAACGAATAACCGTTTACTCTAACCTCAGAACGGCCAACGAGGCGGCGAGTGCGTTTGCATCAATTCCGGCTTCGGCTGTCGAGAGAGAAGAGGCTTATTATCACCTTGCTCAGGCATATGCACGGGCGAAAAACTGGCCACAGGCGCGGACGACACTCGAAGCGATGCACCGACAGTTTCCGAACGGCAGATTCACGGCCAAGGCCTGGATCGATGCGGGAATGGAGGCACGCGCCGCTAAAAATCGTTTGGAAGAGCAGGCGCTGCTGCGGGCGGCTGTCGCTAATTTACCGAACGCCGTTGAGGTTGCCGCGGCTCAGTTCGAGCTTGCGTGGATCGAGCACGACCGCGGCGACCATTCGCGTGCTTCGCAGATGCTTATCGAGCATTTGGCCCGTTACGTCGACAAGGACACCACGAATCGCGGCAAGGCCGGCTATTGGGCCGCACGCGAATCTGAACTCGCCGGCCGATTTGCCGATGCGTGTGCGCTTTACGACGGAGTGATTTACCGTTACTCGGCGAATTGGTATGGGCACCTCGCACAGCAAAGGCTTCAGGCGATAAAGTCGCAGGGACGTTGCAGCGGTGCCTCTGGAAATCCGCTTGTCACGAAAGCGATAGCAAATTTGCGAACCGTGACGGTCGCACCCGAAACTTCCGGCCCACGCGAGATGGTAAGAATCGAAAAGAGCGTCGACCTGAGCCATGCGACTCTTGACGACTGGGCGATCAACGAACTCGAAACAGCCAGGCGAACTGCGCAGAACAGTCCGAAAATCAATCTTGCCCTCGCCAAACGTTATCGCGAACGGGGCGATAATGTGAATGCGTTTCTCGCCCTCGCGAAAAGCTATCCGGATTATTCGCAGATGTTTCCTGAAGAGATGGGCCGCGAGGAGTGGGACATTT
>JBHENZ010000101.1:0-3786 GCA_046261815.1 Pyrinomonadaceae bacterium
GGATGATAACTTTCTTCGCAAAATCCCAATCGGCAAGGTCGGCGATGACGAATTTTACTTCGTCTTTGTCGGGCCGCAAGCGTTCGAGATTCGGCCAATGATTTCTTTCGGCCTCGCCCGATGCGGGGCATTTTACGTCGAGAATGATTTTAGCGCGCTCATCGACATTTTCAGTTGAAACATATCCGCCGGTTTCGATCAATACTTCGTACCCGCGATTGCAAAGCTCGGCGATAAACGGAAATACATTCTTTTGCGCGAGCGGTTCGCCGCCGGTCACCTCGACTAGATTGCAGCCATATTCTTCAAGCTTTGCAAAGATCGTTTCGAATCGGATTTTCTCGCCGCCCGTAAATGAATATTCCGAATCGCACCAGACGCACCGCATCGGGCAGCCTGTAAGCCGCACAAACGAGCACGGTCGCCCGGCGTGAGAAGACTCGCCTTGAATAGATAAAAATATCTCCGTTACCCTCAGATCCATTAGTCAGGCAAGAAGGTTACCACACGGGTCAGGACGACCAACACGCCCGAACAGGTTAATTCCTTGGTTTGGATTTCGGATTTCGGATTTCGGATCTTGGATCGCGGTTTCGGCGTTCCTAAATTTCGTTCTCCTATCTATATCCTACTGTTGGCGGAAACGGCATTAGCGTTAGAGCAAATTATTAAATCCGCATTCCGCATCCAGATACGCGAAACGTACCCGCTCTACGCGAGGTGGTTCTGATTGATGATTTGAGTTAAACTTTCGGCGATATGCGAGAACAGCTAAAAAACTTTATCGACCAGATGGCGTCGAATTCGGTTGCGATCATCCCCGCCGCGCACGAGGCGATACGGAGTTACGACACGGAATTCAAGTTTCGACAGGATTCCGATTTTTGGTATCTGACGGGTTTTCCGGAACCGGACGCGGTGGCGGTGATCGATCCGGCACGGAAAAAATCCACTTACACTCTTTACGTTCGGCCGCGCGATCCTGAGATGGAAACCTGGTTTGGGCGGCGAGAAGGCCGCGAAGGAGCCGTAAAGAATTACGCGGTGGACAAGGCGATCTCGATAGAAAAATTTCCCGGCGATTTAGCTAAACTGCTTGATGGCCGCGAGCGTCTTTATTACCGTTTCGCTGTCGACAAGCAGCTCGATCAGCAGATTCTCGCCTATCTTTCCGGCCAGCGTGTCAAGCGTCTGAAAACGGCATATCCGCCGCACACGATTATCGACCCGACCGTGCTGATCGGCGAAATGCGGCTGCACAAAACGCCGGGCGAAATCGACTTGATGCAAAAATCGGCAGATATCGCGGCCGATGCGCATATTCTCGCGATGCAAAAGATCAGGCCCGGGATGAACGAATTTCAGATCGAGGCGATGATGGAATTGTATATGCGCGACCGCGGGGCGAGCGGCGTCGCTTACAACTCGATTATCGGCGGCGGCGAGAATGCGACGATTTTGCATTACGTCGAGAACAACCGGCCGCTGAACGACGGCGACCTGATTTTGATCGACGCCGGAGCAGAGTATCGTGGATACGCCTCGGACATCACGCGCACGATTCCGATCAACGGCAGATTTACGCAAGCACAGCGAGATGTTTACGACGTCGTGCTCGAGGTGGAGGAAGAATGTTTGAAAGCCACGGCCGTGGGGCAGACGGTGAAGGGCCGACACGATCTTTCAGTCGAGCTTTTAACCGAGGGAATGAAGAAACTCGGACTGCTCAAAGGCAAGACCAAGGACTTGATCAAGAAAAAGTCCTTTTTAAAATATTATATGCACGGCGTCGGCCATTATCTCGGCCTCGACGTGCATGATGCGGGCCGATATTTCACAGATCAGTCAGCAAAAGAGTCTCGGCCTTTCGCTCCAGGAATGGTGCTCACCGTCGAACCCGGCCTTTATATTCCTCCAAACGATAAATCGGCCCCGGCGAAATATCGCGGCATCGGCATCCGCATCGAGGACGATGTGCTGGTGACCAAAAACGGAAATCGTAATTTGACCTCGAAAGTTCCGAAGCGTGCGGACGAGATCGAGGCTATGATGCAGAAATCGAACCGCAGACAGGCGGCTTCTGCGGCTTAGCGGGGCAGCAATTAGATCGTGGTCGAGTTTAACGTAATTCTTCGAAACTTGCCGATGCTCTTTGCTGCCGTTTTGGTGGCGATTTTGTTCGTTCAGTCGGGCCTCGACAAGGTGTTTGACTGGAAGGGCAATCGCGATTGGCTTACGGGCCATTTTTCCAAGACATTTCTCGCACGCGGCGTCCCGCTGCTGCTTGCCGTAATCACCGTTATGGAAATTGCCACTGGGTTTCTGGCGGCCGCGGGGGTTGTTTATTTTTTAATTTCGGCTTCGTCCTTGCTTCTCTTTCTCGCTGCAATATTCGGCTGCGCGTCGATCCTCGCCCTATTCTTCGGCCAACGCGTCGCCAAAGATTATCCGGGTGCCGCCGTACTCGTTCCTTACTTTATCCTGCTTCTGGTTCTACTTTATTTAGCCCATCCTTTAACCACGCGTTAACGTCTCTAAGCACGAAATCGTGCAGACGAATCGACGGCATCGTACGATTGCGGTAGTAGGTCATCATGGCATGTTGCACCCGCCCATACGACCGCGCGCCGTAAGCCCTGTAAATATTTCGTTTAGAGGCTACGCGCCGACCCGGGTGGTGCATCAGAGGAGGGTGACAGTATTCGGCACTAAATTTGCTTTTTGCAATTGAACCATGGTTGAAACCGGAACACTCCTGCAAGGAAGATTTGTGATCGAAGAGTCGCTGGGCAGCGGCGGCATGGGTGCGGTGTATTTGGCGACGGACAAAAAGTTCGGCAGCCGCGTTGCGATCAAGGAACGTGCTTATGAGCACGCCGAGCTTGCTGAGGCTTTCGAGCGCGAGGCGCGTCTTCTAAATAATCTTCATCATCCGGTTCTGCCGCACGTTTCGGACTATTTTATCGAGAACGACCGTCATTTTCTTGTGATGGAGTACATCGACGGCACCGATCTTTCGGAAATGCTCAAGCGTGACGGGGCGTTCTCGGTCGAGGACGTTGAACGCTGGATGTTCGAGCTGCTTGACGCCCTTGATTATCTGCATTCGCAGCAGCCCCCGATCATTCATCGCGACATCAAGCCACCAAATTTAAAGCTCACTCCGCGCGGCAACATCATTTTGCTTGATTTTGGGCTTGCGAAGGAGACGTCCGGCAACACCTTGGGCGTCCGCAGCATTTTCGGCTATTCGAGGCGGTATTCGCCGTTTGAGCAAATCGAGGGCGCCGGAACGGACGCGCGGGCGGACTTATTTTCTTTAGGAGCGACCGTCTACCACTTGATGACCGGTGAACCGCCGGCAGACGTTTTGACGCGCGTCTCGGCACTCGTAGCCGGACGACCCGATCCAATCCAGCCGGCGAACGAGCTTAACGAGTATATCTCGCCTGGCTTGGCGAGCGTGATCCATTCGGCGCTTGCGGTGAACGCCGACCACAGGTTTGTTTCGGCGAGCGCGATGCGCGCCGCTCTCAAGCAGGCGATTAACCCGTCGATGCATGTAGCGGAGCCTTTGGCTTCAGCAGCTCCGGTTGTTGCGGCTGTTTCTGCGGCGGCAGCTCCGGCTCTGGCATCTGTTGAACCAGACGACCGAGAGGTCGAGCCGGTGGTCGAGCCTATTGGCGGGGAGATGAGCCAGGCAATGCGGGCGTTGAAGGAAGACGAGATTCGAAGAAACCTTGATTCGTACCTCGACTATTTACCCGCGGTTCCGGAGAATCGAAC
>JBHENZ010000102.1:0-9878 GCA_046261815.1 Pyrinomonadaceae bacterium
CACCTGTACTCTGTTTCTTGCACATCAGACATTTGTGTGCACGAAGAACCCACCCACTCACGGAGGTGGTTCTGACCTGCCGGTTACACCTTCGTTTGCTGCTTTAGATACAGAGACCGCGGTCGAAGAGCTTTTCGAAAAAGAGTTCCCCGATGCTCTACCCGTGATGCCAACACTAATCGAAGATTTTTTTGATAACCCGGTTGGCAATCTCGGTACCATAAAATGCTTCCCGTGGAATGTCGGCGGAAAGGCGCTGCTTCTCGGCGATTCGGCGCACGCCGTCGTTCCCTTTTACGGCCAGGGTATGAACTGCGCGTTCGAAGACGTCCGCGTACTTGATTCACTTATAGATACACACAGCCCTGATTGGGAAACGGTCTATGAAGAATACGGATCGCTCCGCAAGATCAACACGGACGCCATCGCCGACATGGCGGAGGAAAATTTCTATGAAATGCGCGACGCCGTGGCCGATCGTATTTTTCAGCGCAAACGAGAATTGGAAACTAAACTCGAGAAAGTTTTTCCGGACTATTATTCAAAATACTCGATGGTTACCTTTCGCGCAGATTTGCCGTATTCCGTCGCAAAGGCCCGAGGAAACGCTCAGGATGAACTCTTGATGAAAATTTGCTCGGGAGAGAAAGATATCGGCCACCTCGATCTAAACAATGTTATGAATCAAATTAGATTGCTAGCCGCCGAATAAACTCAGGAAATGAGCCAGCGAAGTTCGCTTCGGGTTAACTTTATTTTTCAATTTTCGCATTAATCATTCCACACGAGTGCTAGCTGATTCAGACAGAAAACGACCCCATTCAGACGAATCGTGTGCCTATGCCGCAAAGAGGTTAGTTCAGATTGCGCGCCATCGCCCTTGGCGTTGGCACTGCATCTTTATTAGTCTAGGCTTTGGGTGCTCACCACTTCGCGGTATACCTCATGCATTGGTATCTAACCTTGCATGGAGGCCGAAAAAGTTGTCTAATTCTTGTTTGACCTTTTTCTGGCTCAGGAAATGAAAGAGGTTACGCGAGAAAATCTCTGACGATCTTCGGCCGAAAGGAGGTGAGAAAATTTAAATGGCTTTTATCAACATTAACAACAACGAATCGATCGAGTCTGCACTGCGTCGGTTTAAGCGCAAAGTGATCAGCGAAGAGATCATTAAGGATTTGAAAAAGCACGCTCACTTCATCCCGCCGGGTCAGAAGGCGAAGCTCAAATCGGCCAACGCGCGCAAGCGCAACCGGCGCCGCTTTCGGCAGCAACGGCCGATGAATACGGCACCGCGTCCTGGCGGCGGGCAAAATCGGTAATAAGTTCTCAAAAGTGAAAGAGTGAAAAAGTGAAAGTGCAAGACGCGCCTTTCACTTATTCACTCTTTCACTTTTTCACGCAATAATTATGCCGGGTCAACAATCCAGAATTTTGATCACGAATGACGACGGCATTCATTCCGAAGGCCTCGCGGCGCTCGAGGCTGCGATGAAGCCTCTCGGCGAGGTCTACGTTGTCGCTCCCGAATCGGAGATGAGCGGCGCGTCTCACAGCCTGACCTTGGGGCGTCCGCTTCGTATTAGGCGGATCGACGAGCGGCATTGGACGATCGACGGCACGCCGACCGACTGCGTTACCTTAGCGCTTAACCGAATTTTATCTGTGGACGAAAGGCCAAACATTTGTGTTTCCGGCATCAATCACGGAGCGAATCTCGGCGACGACGCGACATATTCCGGAACGGTCGCGGGTGCGATGGAGGCGACGATACTCTCGGTTCCGGGAATAGCCTTTAGCCTGGTCGCTAATCGCAGTCACGATTTCACCGAATCTGCCAAGGTAGCGTTTGAAGTCACGCGAAAAGCTTTGATCGATGGCCTGCCGGACTGGACGCTTTTGAATGTAAATATTCCGAAGGGTGAGCCGAAGGGAATCCGAATCACACGTCAGGGATTTAAAGAGGCGCGGCCTGTGATAAGCGAACATATCGATCCGCGTGGTAAGCCGTATTACTGGATCGGCGAGGTTCGCAGCGGTTTTCGGGCCGAAGGCGGAACTGATTTCGAGGCGGTGGACGAGGGTTATGTTTCGGTGACGCCGATGCGCAGCGATTTGACAAACCACAAAGCCCTTGAAACGTTGGCCAACTGGAATACTTCCAAAGAAAAACAATAAGGCACGGAAAATAAATTTTCGGTGCCTTTCGAGTTTTTATGGGAGCTTTCACTGGTTCGTTTTTAGTTAAGGCCAACCTCTTCGATCGCGCCGGCTTGAAGCGAATTCTGTCCTACCCAAATTTGTCGCTTCGATTGTCTCATCTTTAACCCAAAGGTCGGCGTGATCACTTCCTTAAGGATGTACCGGTTTCCCGATCGCACGAAAATTAACTGATCTGATAGCTCTTCAGACTGATATAGCGCGCGATGTTTCTCGCAAGCTGGCCTCAATAAATCTCTCGGCGAAATTTTATCCGCTGGCGTTTCATAGAATATAGGCGGGACAGACTATATAATCTTTCCTGATGAGTCCGACAGCCTCCCCGACATACGTCACGGACGGTTTCGAAATTCCTCGTGCCCGCATGGTCGAGCATTTACGCGGGCATTACCGAATCACGGACGCCCGTGTGCTCGACGCGATGAATCGCGTGCCGAGGCATTTTTTTGTGCCGGAGGCTTTGCGTTCGCAGGCTTACAAGGACAACGCCTTGCCGGTCGCGAGCGGTCAGACGATTTCGCAGCCTTACATTGTGGCGAGGATGACCGAACTTCTCGATTTGCGCGGCCCCGAGCGTGTACTGGAGGTCGGAGCCGGAACCGGGTATCAGACTGCCGTTCTTTCGCTGCTTGCCCGCCGCGTGTACGCCGTCGAACGGATTGCAAGTTTGGCGGCCGGTGCCCGCGAAAAGCTGCTCGGCCTCAATTTGCGCAATATCTCGTTTCGCGTCGACGACGGCACAAAAGGCTGGCCCGTATACGCACCCTTTGACGCTATCCTGGTCGCAGCCGGCGGGCCTGAGGTTCCACAGCCGTTGCTCGATCAGCTCGAGATGGGAGGCGGCCTTGTCATCCCGATCGGGGAAGATCTGAAATCGCAAAATCTCGTCCGCATTGTCCGTACATCAAATGGCTTTGCGTCCGAGGATTTCGGCCCATGCGCCTTCGTGCCGCTGATCGGCCAGCATGGATGGAGTTAAAGAATTTTCTAAACCTTATGGAGTTTTTTTTCGACATTATTCACTTCGTTCGCGAATACATTCTTAATCCTAAGGTCCTCATTGATTGGATGCTCACCACGTTCGGCAAATGGGTTTATGCCGGGCTGTTTTTTATCGTATTTGCCGAAACGGGGCTTGCGATCGGGTTTTTCCTGCCCGGCGATTCGCTGCTTGTTGTGGCCGGGCTGTTTGCAGCGGCGGGAAAATTGAATTTGGCCGTGCTGATGATTACCTTGTTTATCGCGGCGGTCGTGGGCGATGCCGTCGGCTATTATTCGGGAAAGCGTGTCGGGCATGCTATCTTCTCGAAACCCAAATCGCGATTTTTCAATCCAAAACACCTCAAAAAAGCCCGCGAATTTTATGAAAAGCATGGCGGCAAAACGATCGTAATGGCCCGTTTTGTACCTATAGTTAGAACCTTCGCACCTATCGTCGCCGGCGCGGCGGATATGTCCTATCGGCAGTTTTTGACTTTCAACATTTTCAGCGGCTTGTTTTGGGTCGTCAGCATGCTGCTCGCCGGCTACTTTCTCGGCGGCCTGGTCGAACAATTTATGCGGAATGTCTTCGGCATCGAGGGCTTTCGCCTCGAGGATCACATCGATAAGGTCGTGATCATCGTCGTGTTTTTGTCGATTCTGCCTATAATTTTCGAGTACGTAAAAGCGCGGCGTGAGAGCAAGACCGCCGCTGACGCCGCGGCGGACACCGCCGAGGTAATGTTAACGGGTGTTAAGACTCCGGATTGACTTTGCAGGCGGGGTAACCTACACTCTGTTTCTTGTTATCGGGGCGTGGCTCAGCCTGGTAGAGCGCACGGTTCGGGACCGTGAGGTCGGAGGTTCAAATCCTCTCGCCCCGACCATTGTCAAAAAGGCGGCTGGCCGTTTTTATAAACTGCCAGCCGCTTCTTTATTGCTAAACGCTTTTTGCTTACTGCCTCACAACCGGCTTACCTTCCACGTCTAAAATGACGACCTCGCCGAGGTTCAATTCACGAATTCCTTTTTCGATCTGAGCCAAATCCCCGACGAGCAAGATCGATGTCCCGGCCGGCGCGCCGTATTTCGCGGCGATCGAGTTTACGCGGCTGAGCTGCAGCTTTGCCAGCTCGTCAGTTTCGGCCTGGAGCGCCGTCATCGGGAGACCGGCGACCCACAAATCGATCACCTGACCGCCAATGCGACCGTACGACTCGAACTGCTGCGCATATCCTCGGATGCGGGCCAGACGGGCGATTGTAAACTCCTTATCGGTAATCGGTTTCTCACCGGCAATATATTTCAGCTCCTTTATAAATTCGACGGCCGATTCCTTGGTCTTGTTTGTCTGCACGCCACCTGAGGCGATCCATGCCCCGCCTTTCGTAAAGTGCTGCGGGAAAGCGAAGACACCATAAGAATATCCTTTGTCTTCACGCAAGTTAAGATTGAGCCGCGTACCGAAGCCGCCACCGTAAACCGCATTTGCAAGCGAGAGCGAATAATAATCAGCCGATTTTCGCTCGGGCGCCGTCAGCACATGCGCGATCACGGTCTGCGCAGCTCCGGGTCGATCGACAAGGTAAACCTTCCCGGTCGGCATCGGCGTTTTTGCCGCTATACTAATTGCCGGCGCGGAACCCCCAGCCCAACCTCCGAAATGCTGCCGGGCGAGATTGGTCGCTTCGGCGAGCGTGACATCGCCGACAAACACGAGTGCGGAGGTGCCGGGCTTCCAATAAGTCTGATGGAACTTCGCCAAATCGTCTCGCGTGACAGCCTGCAGCGTCGCAGGCAGGCCGCCTGATGGACGTCCGTACGGATGATCGCCCCCGAAGGCGATCATATACGCCACGCGATTGGCGACGGCGTTTGGGTTGTTGGCGGCCTGGGCAAGATTGTCCAGCGCGATTTTCTTTTCTCGGTCAAACTCGCCGGCCGGGAATGACGGATTTATTGCAACATCGGCCATCAATTCCATTGCCGGACCAAGGTTGCGCGTGAGCACCTCGGTTGAAATCGTGGCATTCTCACGCCCGGCCCCGCCGCTAAGCGTTGCGCCGAGGTTACCGAACGTTTCATCGATTTGCAGCGCGTTCCTGGTTTTTGTGCCGCGGCGCATCAAACGCGCGGTCATCGACGAAAGCCCGGCCTTACCTGTCGCGTCCGCGACGCTTCCGGCTCGCGTCGTAAGCGAAACGGCGACTTTCGGAAGCTCACGTTTCTCGACGACGAAAATTTCCATTCCGTTTTCGAGCTTCGCGGTCTTCACATCCGGAGCTCTGAAAGGCTTGTCGCCGCCGAGGGACGGTTCCTTCGTACGATCAACGGCGACCTCCGATGCCTTGCTCGATTTTTCCGGCCGGAAACGGATAAGAACGCGGTTTTTCGTATTCAAATATTTGTCCACCGCCGCACGCAGGCCCTCGGCCGTAACGGCGCGGTGGCGGCTAAGGTCTTCTTCAAATCTGCCCGGATCGCCGAGAAATGTATTGTACTGATTAAGCAAATCCGATTTTCCGCCAAAGCCGCCGATGCGTTCTAGGCCGTTGATGAAGCCGGATTCCCATTTTGTTTTCGCGCGATTAAGCTCGTCGGCCGTTGGTCCTTCTTTTGCAAGACGCGCAATTTCGGCGGTTGTCAATTGTTCGACCTGAGCGAGATCGGCACCCGGCCGGGCTGTAACCCACAGGGCAAACGCACCCGATAACGGCTGTCCGCTTTGAAAACCTGCAACGTTTGACGCAACCTGCTTTTCGTATACAAGAGCTTTATTGAGCCGCGCCGACAAGCCGTCGGTTAAAATGCTCGCAGCAAGATCGAGCTCGGCGTCACCGGCCGCAAAATATCCGGGCGAGTGAAAGCCGAAATAAGTTCGCTCTTGCGGCACGCGGTCGCGGACCTCGATTATCTTTTCGCTCGTAAGCGAGCTGGCAGTTTTCGCGGGCCGGTCCAGAGCCGGGCCGGGCGAGATCGTGCCAAAATATTTTTCGATCAGGCGTTTTGCCTCGGCCGGATCGAAATCGCCCGCGATCACCAGCGAGAGATTGTTCGGTGTGTAATAAGTCCGGAAAAATTCCTTAACATCATCGAGACTCGCGGCGGTGAGGTCTTCATGAATCCCGATGACGTCCGTGTGATAAGGATGGCCGACGGGAAACAGATTTTCGGTCAGCAACTTGTACCAGCGGCCGTACGGCTGATTTTCGAGTCCCTGGCGACGCTCGTTTTTGACCACCATAACCTGATTGTCGAATTTCGCCTTGTCGACCGCCTCGGAGAGCGTCGCGAGCCGGTCAGCCTCAAGCCAGAGAAGATTTTCCAGATTCCCCGATGGAACGGTTGCAAAATAGTTCGTTCGGTCCTGATCGGTCGTGCCGTTGACACCGCCCTCGAGCAAATTTGCACCGGCCGCCTCGACATATTCAAAATATTCCTTATTAGCGTTCTTCGAGCCCTGAAACATCATGTGCTCAAAAAGATGCGCGAAACCGCTGCGGCCCGGCTTTTCATTCGCCGAACCGACGTGGAACCACTGATTGACATGCACGACGGGCAGCTTGCGATCGACGTGCAAAATAACCTGCAACCCATTCGGCAGCGTGTACTTTTCGAACTGGATTTTCGGAACCGTACTCTGGGCCGCAACTTGTGCGTTCGCCGCGATCGGCAGCATTGACGAAACGCCAAGCGCGACGAGAATCGCGAACGAAACGGATCTTTTAATAATCTCGCTCATGGAAAAAGCTCCTTATCAAAATGAATTAGTTGTTTTTGGAAACCTTATGGCAACCGTATATACGTCCCAATGGACGAGATGTTTCGCGGAAAATGCGGATATCGGTCTTCTGTTCCGTCGTTCCGGGCTATAGCTCCGTCGTCCTAAATTTGATAGGTCGCAACGCTCGTCGGCGTTTCGAAGCAGCGAACTTTGTAAACCTGCACGCGCTCGTCGCCTACGCGGCCGTTGACGTACTCAAGAATGTAACGCGCGAGATTTTCCGCCGATGGATTTAGCTCTTCATCAAATGGCGGCAGCTCGTTCAGGTTCCGATGATCGAGATACTTCACAATTTCATTTGCCGCCGATTTTAAATCACCAAAATCGATCAGCAGTCCGATATTATTCAACCGCTCGCCGCGGGCGTAAATCTCGATCTTGTAATTGTGCCCATGCAAATTCTCGCACTTCCCCCTATACCCGCGCAGCTGGTGGGCGGACGAGAAATTGCGCTCGATCATTACTTCGAAAAAACCGCTCATGCGTTAATACGACCGGAATGTGTAAGACACGGGCCGCATAGTTGTGACGGCTTCACCGTTTCTAATTTCCGGTTCAAATTTTATCTTGCGAGCCGTTTTTGATAGTTGCCTCGTCAAAGGACTTGCATCCCGAGGATCTGAGAAGCCTGACATCATCCGATACATGGGTGTCTTTGTCAAACGTGACGCGAAGTGTTACGTCGCCTGCAGCAACAGCACATCCGCCACTTTCAGGTTGCGGCGCATTTTTTATCTTTATCTTCTTATCTAAGCGCTTCTCACTTCGGTTTTGCGCCTTTCCCGATTCGTCCGTCGACTGAGAAAACGATAAAGAACTAAGGAATAGGACGCAAAACACTATTATTAGAATGTTCACTGTTAATCTCACAATTAAGTCCTCGCAGCACCAACGGTGCGGCGGTGATTCAGCCAGGGGCAATGCCCATAAAACAATACGACATTTTCAATCCTTAGCACCAAAGGTGCTTTCAAGTGATCAAATGGACACTGCATTCCTGGTGCTCGCGGAACCTGCTGCAAAGACGGCCTCAATCTCTGCAACCTCACTCGTTATCCGCATCCTCGGCAAGCTCCGAAGAAAATCCTGCCCGTATCTTTTTGTCCGTAATCTCGGATCCAAGATCGCGATCACTCCGCGGTCGCTGCGGCTGCGGATCAGGCGGCCGACGCCTTGTTTTAGGGTGATGACGGCTTGCGGGATGCTATAGTCGGCAAAGGAATTGCCGCCGTTTTCATCGATAAATCTCGAGCGTGCGGAGACGACCGGATCGCTGGGCACGGCAAACGGCAGCTTGTCTATGATCACGCACGAAAGCTGTTCCCCCCGCACATCGACGCCTTGCCAGAAACTTGCCGTTGCGAACAGAACTGCATTCGGCGTTTCGCGAAAGCGTTCGATCAAGCCGGCCTTCGACATCGAGCCCTGCACAAAGCACGGGTAACCCACGCGCATCGAAACGAGCTCATAAAGCGCCTTCATCGAAGCATTGCTCGTTGCGAGTACAAATGCACGCCCCTCGGTAACTTGTAAAATTTTGACGATCTCGCCTGCGGCAAGCTGTGTAAATTCTGGCGAACGCGGGTCGGGCATCGCCTTCGGCAAATAAATGATCGCCTGGTTTTCGTAATCGAAAGCCGACGGCGCGACAAAGCCGGTTGTTTTCGCCGAGTCGAGTCCTAAGCGTTCGCGGATGAACGTCATGCTTCCCGCACTCGACAATGTCGCCGACGTTAGAACGCACGTGTCGATTTTGTCGAAAAGCTTGTTTCTCAAAAGTTCCGACACGTCGACCGGGGCCGCCCGTAGAAACATTCCCTTGCCGCGTTTTTCGAGCCAGTAGACAAAGTTGCGTTCGGCCTGCGAGACGACAAAATCAAGGTCGGCACGCGTTTGTCTGATACGTCTCACAAGCGATTCGGCTTCGGGCAGCTTATCGGAATGGACATCAACGGCGGATAGAAGCGATCCAAGCGCCGATTCGAGCGCGGTAGCTGTCTCGCCCAGCGGTGTGGGCTTGTTGTCGCCGCCTGTCGTTCGATGCGAAAACACATCTGGTTCGAGCGGGTAGCGGCCGTCGAATCGTGCCTGAGAAAACCGCATCCAGAATTGTTCGGCGAGACCGATGATTTTTACCGAGAGTCTGGTCAGATCGCGAGTCGCGACGGCGTCGGAGATCGGCAGCAGATCGGTATCGCGTGCAAGCTCATCGATCTGAAAGCTCGAAACCTGCAAGCCGAAGTAATCCGCCGCAACATCCTCGATCAGATGAGCTTCGTCAAAGATAACGGCGTCGTAATCCGGAATCACCTTGCCGAACTGATTATCTCGAACGTTCAGATCGGCAAAAAACAAATGATGATTGACGATGATAATGTCGGCATCCTCGGCCCTAACGCGCATTCTGGTGATAAAACACGGCTCAAAATCCGGGCATTTTTGACCGAGACAAATTTCGGAACGAGCATTTACGCGGCTCCAGAATGGAAGATTTTCCGGGAGGCCGGTCAGTTCCCTGCGATCGCCGGTTTCGGATTCATAAATCCACCGGCTGACCTCGCGGAAATGATTCATTTCATCGAGGCCCTCGAGAATCGGCTGGTGCTCGGCCTTTTTCACACGGTAGAGGCACGCGTAATTTGACCGGCCCTTCATATACGCCGCGGCAAATTTTTTCGGCAGGATTTTTTGCAAAAATGGAATGTACTTTTCCATTAGCTGTTCCTGCAAGTTCTTGGTACCGGTGGAGATGACGATGCGTTTCTTTTTTCCAAGCGATGCCGCGACTGCGGGAATCAGATAAGCAAGCGTTTTACCGGTTCCGGTGCCGGCCTCGACCACAAGATGCCTTTTCTGTTCGAATGAGAGCGTGATCGCTTCGGCCATCTTGATC
>JBHENZ010000103.1:0-6347 GCA_046261815.1 Pyrinomonadaceae bacterium
AAAGGAAAACGAGATCGTCGCGGCCGTTCGCGAAACGATCGATTCGATCGGGGAATTTTGGGAAGGCGACGTCTCGATCGGCCCGAACGGGGAATTCCATTAGGTGCGACCGTTATTCGTTAATTTTAATTACAAGACGGCGGTCCTAATGCCCGCCGACCACAGCGAGCGCGTGTTAGACAGGCTGGGATGTGAAACGGACAGCCCCAAACTTTTACATATCAATAGCGTCCGTGTCCCACCGAGTTAACGTTCCCCGTCCGGGCAAAGGTTGCCTTTATCAGAGAATTTTTCTTTTAATGGACGAAAAGCGCTATAAGTGGCGGCGTGATGATTACCGCGAGAAGACGCGAGGACTGCTGATCGTTAACACCGGCGATGGCAAAGGCAAAACCACCGCGGCCATCGGCGTGCTTGTACGGGCAGCGGGTCGCGGGCTGAAATGCTGCATGGTGCAATTTATGAAGTCGCGAAACGACCGATACGGCGAGCACGACTCGCTCGAAAGGCTCGGGGTTGAAGTTTTCACAATGGGCGATGGCTTCACGTGGGATACAAACGATCCGGCGCAAGATATTGCCACATCCGAAAATACCTGGGCTTTGTGCTTAGAGAAATTGCAAAGCGAGGAGTATGATTTGCTCGTCTTTGACGAGATCGTTTACGTTTTTGATTACAAATTTCTGGATATTGTTAAAGTGCTGTCGGAAATTGAGAATGTGCGAGAAAAACAGCCGCACCTGCACATCATCATGACCGGCCGAAACGCACCGGCGGAGCTTGTTGAGGCGGCCGATCTGGTGACGGAAATGACGGAAATAAAGCATCCGTTTCACGCCGGCATTTATGCGCAGCAGGGAATCGAGTTTTGAACGATCTTTTACCCCGATCGATTCGGATTAGGTCACGGTGAAGATCCGCGCCAGCCGTTTAGCCTGTGTAACAGGCGATAATTTTGCCGGCTACAGCCAGCTACAGATGGAGCGAATCTTAACCCATGATAAGTCAAGTTATATGCCTCGAGCGTGTGTAGCACGCGTTATAACCTCCGGTTTTTTGTGCCGCGTCTTACACACGCTTTGACGATTCACGATTGACTTTCTACACCGTTCGCCCGCGGCCATATGTGTAGCTGAGATCATCCACGCGTGTTTCACATGGTCGGAAGCGCATCAATGTCAACAAAACCTGGTAGTTTAAACGAGTCGCCGGTGCCAACACAGCCACTTTATGACGACGTTATCCATACGTCCGCGACGATCGAAAGCGAGGCGCTCGCGGCCGCCCTTCCGGTACGTAAATCGGCGCTCGACTATATCGCTCTCGCCGTTACCACCTTTGGGGTCGGCTATCTGCCGTTGGCTCCCGGTACATTCGGCTCAGTGGTGGGCGTGGCGATTTACCTTTTGTTTGGATGGGGCGAGAGAATCGCCTCGGCAAATTTTATTCGCGGCGGCTCGACCGATGCGTCGGCGTCGGCCTGGATTCACAGCGTTAATCTAATCGCTTTCCTTACCTTCTGCCTCGTCGGTATATGGGCTGCGGGGCGTGCGACGGTGCATTTCAAGAATAAGGATCCGAAACAAGCCGTGGTCGATGAGGTTATCGGTCAGCTGATCGTTTTCCTTTTTATCCCATTTACTTTTTCTTGGAAGTTGATCCTGGCCGGCTTTGTCCTCTTCCGGATATTCGATATCTGGAAACCGTACCCGATCAACTCGCTTCAAAATCTTCCGGCGGGCATAGGAGTTTGCGCTGATGATATACTTGCGGGTGTATATGCCGGAGTCGGCTTAGCGATTATTTATGCGGTAGGGCTTTCATTATGAAATATCATGTGTTGCCGGGCGATGCATATGTCGAGACTTTTCGCGAAACCAACCTGAAGGGGGAAATTATCGTCTGTCGCGAAGCCTTGATCGAGGGGCCGGTCGAAGTTGAAAATCTCGAAGAATTTTGGCTTGAGCGGGAAAAGTATTTCGCCGTTGCCGATACAGAATACAATTTTGGGGAAAAGGTAAAGGCAGAGTTCGAAAAATTACGGTCGCTGCCCGAAAATTCCGAAGTAAATTTGTGGTTCGAGTACGAGCTTTTTTGTCAAGCCAACTATTGGTTTTGCATTCACCTTTTGCGGGAAACAAAGACGCGCGTCTACCGAATTGCTCCCGTCGTGAGAACCGAAAACGAAGTTTGGAAGGGATTTGGGAAAATGGGCGCACAAGAAATGAAGACTTGTTTTGAGAGTCGTGTCGAATTGAAAAGTGCCGACGTAGAGATCGGCAACGATCTATGGCAGGCGTATAGGGAGCGCAACCATGCGCGCTTGCTCGAACTTTCTACGCTAGTCTCAGAAGCATTTCCGTTTCTTCGCGAGGTTTGCAAAGCGGAGGTCGAGAAAGGCTTTCGTCCGCTTAATACGATTCGCGACATTAAAGAGCATGGTTTTCAGGACTTTAAGGATGTTTTCCGCAAATTTGCTGAACGCGAACCTGTTTACGGCTATGGCGACGTACAAGTAAAACGTCTAATCGCGAAGGCAACCTAATTTATTCTTGCTCCTCACGATGCTCTAACGGCTCAGCTTTTCCTGCGAAGATCCAGCCGCGCCTCCAGAAATACACGAGAAGCGAAATGGTGACTACGGCCATTAAGCTCAGCGTTAGAAAGTAGCCGTACCTCGATTTCAATTCAGGCATGTAGTCGAAATTCATCCCGTAGATGCCGGCGATCAGAGAAAGCGGCAATATGATCGCACTAATAACGGCAAGCGTTTTCATCACATCGTTTGTCCGATTCGCCACGACCGAAAAATGAATATCGAATAGGCCCCCGACAAGGTCTCGATAATTTTCGGAAAGATCCGAGATTCTCAAAAGGTGATCGTGGACATCACGAAAGAAAGGGAGGATATTCTCCGGAATCTGCGTAAACTCGCCGTGTGCCATTCGGTAAAGCACCTCGAGCTGTCTGGTTGAGATCCGCTTCAAACGGGCGACGCTGCGGCGAAGATCCATAATTTCTTCAAGAACCGCACTGTTGCTTTTTCGCATTCCGAGAACCCGTTCTTCGAGGGTCTCGATTGCATCGTCGAAATCGTCGACGATCGGCATGTAAAGGTCGATGAGTTTGTCGAGAATTTGGTGCAGCAAGTAGGGCGCACCTCGTTGGCAGGATAAGGGGTTGTTGCGAATCTGCAGCTTCACGTGCTTAATGCTGCGAAATCGCTCGACGTGAAACGTCACGACATAATTCTTGCCAAGATAGCCGTCGAGCTCTTTTGTCACGAAATTCGATGGCGACGTCTCGTCGGGTTTGACGCCGTGAACGATAAAATAAAGATAATCAGGAAAAGCCTCTATCTTCGGCTGGTTGCGCGTTTCCAGGCAGTCTTCGACGGTAAGGTGATGAAATTTGAATACGTTGAGAAGAAGATTCTTTATCTCTGGAAAGTGTGTTTCATCCTCGCCGCGGATATCGACCCAAACGAGATTAGTTTCGTCGGCGAGCAGCGCGGGTAAGTCGGCGGTGGAGAAACCTTCCTCGACCTTTTGCGATTGCGGTCGGTAGACGAAAATCTCCAGGAAACCGTGAGTGTTTTCCATAGGCGTGAAAAGCGACAGAGAGGTTTTAGCACAATGGCCGTCGAAAGTGAATTGCGAGTGCCACGCACGCGCGCCGGTTTGCGCTTCTTGATCGGCACCCCCAGAATATTTGCTGAGACAAGATGAGCGAGAACGATGTCAGTTTAAAGGTCGAAAATATTACCAAACGTTTCGACGAGTTCACCGCGGTCGACAAGCTAAGCTTTGCGGTGCGGACCGGTCGCATTTTCGGATTTTTGGGGCCGAACGGTGCGGGTAAAACGACGACAATTCGAATGATAGTCGGCATCACCGCTCCGGATACGGGTCGAATCGAGCTTTTCGGCCGCAAAATGTCGGCCGGGATGCAGGACCGCGTCGGTTATCTGCCCGAAGAACGCGGACTTTACAAAAAAATGCGGATCGTCGATCAGCTTCGATACTTTGCGGCACTTAAAAATATACCGGCTGCGGAGGCGAATAACCGGATCGATTTCTGGATGGAACGGATGAATTTGGGCGAATGGAAGCGCAAAAAGACAACCGATTTATCGAAGGGAATGCAGCAGAAAATTCAGTTCATCTCGACCGTTTTGCACGATCCCGATTTGCTCATTCTCGACGAGCCGTTTTCCGGGCTCGATCCCGTTAACGTCGAGTTTATGATCGATGTCCTAAGCGAGTTTCGCGCGCGGCAGAAAACCGTAATTTTCTCGACTCACCTGATGGAAACAGCCGAGCGTTTGTGTCACGACATCTTGTTGATAAACAAAGCGAAAGCAGTCGTAACGGGCAGCTTGCGCGATATAAAGGAAAGTTTCGGCAAAAATCTGATCGCTCTTCGAATAACCGGTGGCAACGGAGTTTTGGATGATCGGTCTCTCGTCGCTTCGATAGAACAACGTGCAGACGAAACAGAAGTTCGAATGGCCGCCGGAGCCGATCCGCAGAAACTGCTGAGGAAGCTAATCGACGGTGGAGCCGTGATCTCAAAATTCGAGAAAATCGAACCGAGCCTGAACGATATTTTTATCGAAAAAGTGAGAGGGTAAACGAAACATCATATGCGAAAGTTTCTTGCGGTCGTAAAACACGAGTACAGGAAGGTTGTGCTTAAATGGTCTTTTTTGATCGGCACCTTGCTGCTGCCGTTTCTGGCGGCGTGTTTTGCAATCGTCCCGGCGGTGATTTTTTCGATAAAGGGCGATCCGACAAGGATCGCCGTCATCGACCCTACGGACCGCATCCTGCCGAGGCTAAAAGAAAATTTATCGGCCGCAAAAATGTCGGCCAAAGCGCGCCGGGCAGGCGCGGAAGCCTTCGAAAATATGGGCGAATCGCAAGAGCAAAGAATGAAGCGAAACGTGGAAATGTTTGCTGAAAGCTTTATCTTTGTCGATTATCCGTACGACGCGAATCGGACCGCGGCAATTCGCCATGACCTGAACAACAAAATTCTCAATGATGAGATCGAGGCCTATCTGATCGTGCCGGAGAATCCGGACTCGCCCGTTGCGATATACGAATTTCGATCGCAGCGTGCCGGCGACTTTATCACGAACGACACATTCAAGGACGCGTTAAACGATGCCGTCCGCTCGCAGCGGCTAGCCGAGGCAAACATCAGCGAGGATCGACTCGAAGAGTTAAGTACTGCGGTAAAACTTGATGTTAAAGGCGTCGATGAATCGGGCGAGGAGAAAGACAGCTCAGGGCTTATGATCGCGTCGTTCGCGATCGGATTAATGATCTATCTCACGTTAACGATCTACGGACAGATGATTCTCGGCGCGGTCGTCGAAGAAAAGGAAACGAGAATCGCGGAGATTTTGTTTTCATCGGCACGACCATTTGAGTTGATGTTAGGAAAGCTGGTTGGCGTCGGGCTGGCTGGCTTGACGCAACTTTCGATCTGGATCATGACGGCCGCTGTGCTCATTGCCTTAGTGGCAATCCAGGGCGACGCCGCCGCCTTAATTGCTTCCGTACCTCCGGTGACGCCGTTGATGATTCTCTATTTTCTTATCTTCTTTTTGCTTGGATTTTTTATCTACGCCTCGATTTTTGCATTGATCGGCTCAATGGTAACGACCGTGCAGGAAGGCGGCCATTTTTCATTTCCGCCAATCCTGATCCTGCTGATCGGCTTTTATCTAAGCTTTGTGGTGATTCGCGATCCAAACTCGACCGCCTCGTTCTGGGCGTCAATCGCTCCGTTTTTCGCGCCGATTACGATGCCGATTCGGATTTTGGCTGACATGCCGCCGTTTTGGCAGATCGGACTCTCATTTTTGATTAATATCGTGGCAATCGCCCTTTTGATTTGGCTTGCCGCCCGCGTTTACCGCGTCGGCATGCTGATGTACGGCAAGCGAGCGACGATTCCCGAGGTGTGGAAGTGGATCAGGCAGCCATGATTTCACCGGAAATGGCGATCGAAATCGAGAAGAAATATCGCTTAACGCTTACCGAGCGGCAACGTGTGGAGGCGGAGCTGGTCGAGTATCAGGCTGTCTTCCTAGGTGAGGATCTTGAGGAGAATACAATTTTTGGCGGCGAGATTTTACGAACTATCGGAGCCGTTATCAGAATTCGCAAAACTGCCGATCGACCAACCCTTACGTTCAAACGTCGCGCCGAAGGAGTGTCGGATGTAAAGCGGCAAATAGAGTACGAGACCGAAATCTCGGACGCAGGCGCAGTTGCCGAAATACTCCACGAACTTGGGTTGCGGCCGCGACTAATTTACGAGAAACGACGAAGAAA
>JBHENZ010000104.1:0-4790 GCA_046261815.1 Pyrinomonadaceae bacterium
ATGGAAGCTTTGGCACCGTTTCGCACCAAAGCGTTCGAAAGGGAAAATGGCGACCCGCAGCCGCTCGATTATTTGAACGATGAGCTAAACCAAAAATTCGGCGGGCTGGACATCAATCTTGAGGTTTACATCCAGACCGAAAAGATGCGCGGCGAGAAAATCGAGCCGTTTTCAGTCAGTCGTTCGAATACGAAAGATCTCTACTGGACGATCGGCCAGATGCTGACGCATCACGCCTCGAACGGGTGCAATCTGCAAACCGGGGATCTGATGGCAACCGGCACGGTAAGCGGTCGCGAAAAGAGCGAACGCGGGTGCCTGCTCGAACGCACGTGGCGAGGCACCGAACCACTCACCTTGCCATCCGGCGAAATCCGACGGTTTCTCGAAGACGGCGACGAGGTGATCATGAAAGGCTTCTGCGAACGCGAGGGATTCCGACGGATCGGGTTTGGCGAATGCCGGGGTCGTGTGCTGCCGGCGGATTAGCTCAAGCCACAGAGAGCGCAGAGGGCACTGAGCCTGGAAGCAAAGGTCGATGGCGATTCAGGTCTTTCTCCGAGTACTCTGTGGCGTCTGTGGCTAATTCTTTCTTCCGGTGAGAAAATACAATTGATGGATTTGGTTTCGGACAAATTTCGCGAAGAATGCGGCATTTTCGGCATTTTCGGGCATGCGGAGGCGTCGACGTTGACGCAACTTGGATTATTTGCCCTGCAACATCGCGGTCAGGAGGCGTGCGGGATTGTTTCGAGTGACGGTGTGGATTTACATCAGTATCGCTCACAAGGGTTGGTTGCGGATGTGCTCGGCGAGGAGATTTTAAAAAGACTAGAAGGATATAGTGCTATCGGACACACGCGTTATTCGACCACAGGGAAAAACACGATCAAGGAAGTACAGCCTTTTGCCGTGACCTGCCAGCACGGCGATATCGCGATTTGTCATAACGGGAATCTGCCCTTCGCCGAGGCGCGGCGAAAAGAGCTCGAACGCGAGGGCGCGATTTTTTCATCAACGTCGGACACGGAAACCATCTTGCACGGCATTGCACGCACGCGGGCAAACGAAGCGATCGAGGCGATCGAGAAAGTTCTCGAGTCGACCGAAGGTGCGTATTCGCTGCTGTTTCTGACGCCGACAGCATTGGCCGCCGTTCGCGATCCACGAGGATTTCGTCCGCTGGTGCTGGGCAAATTGGGTGAGGCGTGGTGTGTTGCGTCCGAGACTTGTGCGTTCGATTTGATCGACGCAGAGTACGTCCGCGAAGTCGAGCCTGGCGAGATGCTTGTGATCGACGCGAATGGCGTGCACTCGCTTTACCCGTTTCCGAAAATGCAGCCCGCGGTTTGTGCTTTCGAGCACGTTTACTTTTCGCGTCCCGATTCAACGATTTTCGGCCGTTCGGTGAATGAGTCCAGACACAAAATGGGCAAGCGGCTTGCCATCGAGCAGCCGACACATGCCGATATCGTCGTTCCCGTTCCGGATTCGGGCGTGGCGGCGGCTATAGGGTATGCAAGCCAGTCTGGCATCAATTTCAGGCAGGCGATTATCAGAAATCATTACGTCGGCCGTACGTTCATTGAGCCGTCGCAGTCTATACGTTCGTTCGGCGTCAGGTTGAAATTGAATCCGATCAAAGATTTGATCAACGGCCGCAGAGTGGTTTTGGTCGATGATTCGATTGTCCGCGGCACGACATCGAAAAAGATCGTGCAGATGGTGCGCGAGGTGGGAGCGAAAGAAGTACACATGCGTGTCTCGTGCCCGCCCACGGCTTTTTCGTGCTACTACGGCGTCGATACGCCCGATAGACAGGATCTGATCGCGGCACGGATGTCTGTGGGAGAGATTCGCGAATATATCGGTGCCGATTCGCTCGGATATCTTTCTCGCGAAGGAATGTTGGAAGCAATTGGGATCGATGACGCGATTACCTGTACAGCGTGCTGGAACGGTGATTATCCGATTCCTGTGCAGAGCAAACAGGCTGAGAATTATTTTCCAAAGTAACAGGCAGAAACACGACCGTAAGGGAGTGTGCTCCCTCGACCTTACTTTGCGGTCCACACAC
Source organism: Pyrinomonadaceae bacterium (assembly GCA_046261815.1). Lineage (GTDB taxonomy): Bacteria > Acidobacteriota > Blastocatellia > Pyrinomonadales > Pyrinomonadaceae > OLB17. The sequence continues at coordinate 2,078 of JBHENZ010000104.1, forward strand.
TCCCTTACGGTCGTGTTTCCGCCCTATGCGTATGGGCTTGAGAGAAAAAATTATCGACGACCTAACCGCGTCGATGAAGGCGAAGGACGCCGATCGCACCGGCACGCTGCGGATGGTCAAGGCCAACCTGATGAATCGCCAGATCGAGAAGGGCGGAGAGCTGACGGATGAAGAGGTGACGAAGGCTTTGCAATCCTTGGTCAAACAGCGGCGCGATTCAATCGAGCAGTACGAGAATGCAGGTCGAAACGAATTGGCGGCTAAGGAAGCAGCGGAGATCGAGGTGATCAAGGTTTATTTGCCGCAGGGAGCGTCCACAGACGAAATAACCGCTGCGGTCGAAGCCGCGATGTCGGAAACCGGTGCTACGTCGATGAAGGATATCGGCCACGTAATGAAAGCGGCGATGGCAAAGCTGCAAGACAAGTCGGTTGACGGAAAAGCTTTGAATGAAGCTGTTCGGGCTCGCCTGCAATAGAACCAGTTAACCTATTTTCATTCGTCCGCGTCTTCCAAAATCACGGCTGTAAGAACGTGCACTGCAGCGTCAAGGTAGAAACGAGAAAACAAATTGGCGTGAGCAAGCTCTGCGTGCTCGCAGTCGCAGGGCGCGCGACCTGCAGCTTGCTTATCAAGAAGGTAAAGCTGCCGCGCAAAGCGGCAACGAGGACGAGCTTGTTCGAAAAAATTTTGTACGCTCGCAATTCATTTGACAACGGCTGGAAAAGATCAAAGCGATCGGCGAGTCCTCCAAAGTTTTGGAGGTTGGCAGCGGGGCCCACGGTCTCATTTTCGGCTTCGCGAATAATTTCGGAATCGGTATCGATCCTTTGGCCGTCGAATATAAAAGTCTTTTTCCAAAATTGCAGCGAAATGCACGAACAATCGCGGCGATCGGCGAGATGCTGCCGTTTGATGACCAATCGTTTGACATAGTTTTGAGCGATAACGTAATTGACCACGCCGAGCACCCGCTCGCGATTATTGACGAGATGCTGCGCGTTTTGCGGCCGCACGGCTTACTTTACTTCACCGTCAACGTGCATCATCCGATCTACGAAATTGTGTCGCGCGCCCACGGACGTTGGAACGCCGCGGGGCTGCGGTTTGAGATTTCGCCTTTCGCCGATCACACAGTCCATCTGACCGCACAACGGGTGTCGGATTATTTTAGCCGCCTGCCGCTTCGCATTGTCTCGCAGCGCTCGACGATCCCGGAAACGAAAACAGCAATTTGGAATTCACCGGCGATGAATCCGGAGTCGTTGCTGAAAAAGCTTTTTTATAAAAATGCCCTTATTGAAGTTATAGGGATCCGCGAATAATGGTGCGACGATCAGCGTCGATCACGGCGATTCGAATCTCAATCGCCACTCCACCGTCCACGGCTAATTAAAAATATTTCTTACCTTTTCGATAAACGATTCATCTTGAAAATCCGTATCTTCAATGTCGGCGAGCTGTTCAAGAAGCTTTCGCTGCTCTTTCGAAAGCGTTTTGGGCGTGATCAGCGTGACGGCGACGAACAGATCACCCCGGCCGCGACCGTCGAGCGTCGGCATGCCTTTGGATTTTACGCGAAAGACGGTTCCAGTTTGCGTGCCAGCCGGGACTTTAAGATTTTCTTCGCCGTCGAGCGTCGCGACCAAAACCTCCGAACCCAAAGCAGCCTGAGCAAAGCTGATCGGCACGGCCGAATAAAGATTTGCTCCCTGTCGCTCGAAGGTCTCGTGTTCCTTTACGTGCAGGACTACAAACAAATCGCCCGCCGGCCCACCATTAGCTCCGGCCTCGCCCTCGCCCGAAACTCGAAGGCGAGAGCCGGTTTCGACGCCGGCGGGGATTTTTACTTCGAGCGTTTTTTCCTTTTCGATCCGGCCGGCTCCGTCGCAGGTTTGGCACAGCGTGCGGATGATTTGTCCTTTGCCGCGGCAGTTCGAACAGGTCCGCATCACGCTGAAAAAGCCTTGTTGATAACGTACTTGGCCGGCGCCTTTGCATGCTATGCAGGCCTCCGGACTCGTTCCCGGTTCGGCTCCACTGCCGTCGCACGTGCCGCAGGCTTCGAGGCGCGGGATATGGAGAGTTTCGTCCTTTCCGGTTGCGGCTTCTTCAAGCGTGATCTCCAGATCATAGCGGAGATCCGAACCGCGTTGGACGCTTGACCTTCGGCTGCCGCGCCCGCCAAACATATCGCCGAAACCGAACAGATCGAAAATGTCCTCGATATTCGAAAAGCCGGGATCAAACCCGCCCGCGCCCGCACCTAGGCCCGCATGGCCAAAACGATCGTAGGCCGCACGCTTCGGCGCGTCGGAAAGCACTGCATAGGCCTCCGCACATTCCTTAAATTTTTCTTCGGCCTCGACGTTTCCCGGATTTTTATCAGGGTGAAATTGGACGGCAAGCTTGCGGTATGAGCTTTTTATCTCGGTATCGTTCGCCGTTCGTTTAAGGCCCAAAATTTCGTAATAATCTCTTTTCGCCATATCAGACTAAACAAGGCGCCAGTCCAACCGAATGAACTGACGCCAAGTAGTAATTGTACAAAATGTATCACGTGGCTAACAAGCCACCTCACAACCTTAGTTTGAAATCCTCCCAAGCATTGTGCCTATCCATCCAGCGAAGTGCGGCTAAATACCAGTAGGCGGAGAGAAAGGACAACCCGCCCGAGAGAAGCCGGTAATCGTAAAGTCCATAGACCATAAGC
>JBHENZ010000105.1:0-3555 GCA_046261815.1 Pyrinomonadaceae bacterium
GCTCAAACCTCTCGTGGACCAAATCGCCGCCCGCATCGGCAAATTCGCGGTTACCGACGAAAAGACTTTCACGAACGCCGCGGTGTGACCGTCTTTCTTGTTCTTCTTTTTCATCTTGTTCTTTAGTAACTCTACTTGCTACCGTAAATCCCTCATTTTACAAGGGAAGATATCGAGGGCGATGTGTGCCAGGAGTTTTGCGATAGCTTCAATACGCGTGGCAATTCTGCTATTATTCGCGTAATTTTATCCAAACCCGCCCTAGCGGCGCCATTAGACGTACTTCTGATCAGAGCAATTATATGAGCATAAAACTAACAACAATTTTCGTGTGCGTTGGCATTTCAATATTAGTAACGGCGTGTGTGCAGACTGGTGTGAATAATAATCAAGCTTCCAACGCGAACGCAGCCAGCCGTGCGAATCCCGAGTGGGACAAATACGTCGAGCAGTTTTTGACCGATTATTTTACGGCCAATCCGACGTTCGCCGTCTACCAGGGTCGGCACGAGTTCGACGGGAAGCTGCCGGATTGGTCGGCGGAAGGCTTGAGCAGGGAAGTTGCTCGACTAAAATCGGAACGCGGTAAGACGACCGCTTTCCGCGACGACCAACTTGATGAAAATCAGCGTTTCGAGCGCGATTATCTGATCGCCCAAATCGACGGCGATCTTTTCTGGCTCGAAACGGCGGATTTGCCGCACACGAGCCCGTATTATTACGGCAACGCCCTTGATCCGGACGTTTACGTTTCACGCGAATACGCTCCGCTCGAAACACGGATCAAGGCCTACACCAGCTACGCCAGAAATGTTCCCGGTGCGCTGGAGCAAATCAAATCGAATCTTCGCTTGCCGCTGCCGCGAAATTTTCTCGCTATCGGCCGGCAGACAATCGGCGGTCTTGCCGACTTCCTCGAGAAAGACGTCATTACGGTCTTCGCTCCCGTTTCCGATGCGCAAGCGCAAAACGATTTCAAATTGGCGAACGCCGCTGCTGCTAAATCGATTCGTGAGTTCGACGCCTGGCTTGGCCAACAGGAATCGGCGGCAACGAACAATTTCGCCCTTGGCCCGGATAAATTCCGGCAGATGCTAAAACAGACCGAAGGTGTCGATATCGACCTCGCCGAGCTCGAGCGAATAGCCCGCTCCGACATGGACCGCAATCTGGCATCGTTCAAACAAGAATGCGAAAAATTTGCTCCCGGTGCGAGCCTGCAGGAATGCAATTCACGGGTTTCCGCGATGAAGCCCGAGGGTGGAGCTGTGGAAGCGGCAAAGAGTCAACTGACCGATCTCAGAAAATTCGTGCAGGAAAAAGACCTCGTAACCATTCCCGGTACGGAAGAATGCAAGGTCGACCAAGCACCTGCGTATAAGGCCTGGAATTTTGCGTACATCAATATTCCCGGCCCCTACGAGACAAATTTGCCGTCCGTATATTACGTTTCTCCTCCTGATCCGAAATGGCCGAAGGAAAAACAAGACGCTTACGTTCCCGGTCGCGGTTCGCTGCTCTCAACCTCAGTTCACGAAGCCTATCCCGGTCATTTTCTGCAGTTCCTGCATTCGAACAGAGTAAAATCGAAAATCGCGAAAGTATTCGTCGGCTATGCGAATGCCGAAGGCTGGGCACACTACACCGAAGAAATGATGCAAGAGGCGGGTCTAATGAATGGCGATCCCGAATATCGTCTCGGCATGCTGCAGGATGCTCTTCTCAGAAACGCTCGGTTCGTTTCGGCCATTGGCCTGCATACTAAAGGAATGACGGTTGAGGAATCGAAACGCCTCTTTATGGAAGCGATGCAATCCGAAGGCGAGGCCGAGCAGCAGGCGAATCGAGGCACATTCGATCCGGCGTACCTCAATTACACGATGGGCAAGCTGATGATCATGAAACTCCGGAACGACTGGACCGCCTCACGTGGCGGCCGGGGCGCCTGGAAACAGTTTCACGATCAATTCCTTTCCTACGGCGGCCCGCAGGTTCCGATGGTTCGGAAGGCGATGATGGGTAAGGACGATAAAGGCCCCTTTTTTTAGAAACTTTGCCCGCCAAAGGCGCGAATCAACACGAATAAGAAAAGATTTCTTTTATTCGTGTTCTTTCGCGTGCGAAAATCAAAATTTTATGAATCCGCAAGAACAGAAATCGACGCTTTCGGAAGCTATCCGAAAACACAAGGAATTTCTTTTCCCCGCCGTCGCGACCTATTACCAGGAGCCGATCGCGCTTGTTCGCGGGGATGGAGAGTATGTTTGGGACGATCAAGGAAACAAGTATCTCGACTGTTTCGGCGGTGTGCTGACGGTAAGCGTAGGTCATGCCGATGAGCGGGTTAACAAGGCGTGGATCGATCAGGTCAACACCCTATCGCATACGTCGACCCTCTATGCCAACAAGCCCCAAGGTGATTTGGCGGAAAAGCTCGCCGAGATCACCCCGGGCAATCTGAAAAAGTCGTTCTTTACGAACAGCGGCACCGAGGCGGACGATACCGCGATTCTTGCCGCAAAGCTTGCGACGGGAAACAACGAGATCGTCGTGCTTCGGCATAGCTATGCGGGACGAAGCGCAACCGCACTTTCTTCTATCGGACATTCAAATTGGAAGCCGATAGCGTCGCAGGTGCCGGGATTCGTCCACGCCCACGCGCCGTATTGTTATCGCTGTCCGTTCAACGCGACGCCGGAAAATTGCGGCCTCGCCTGCGCGAACGATGTTGAAGAACTGATCCGCACGACGACGACCGGCGAGATCGCGGCATTTATGTCAGAGACGATTCTCGGCGTCGGTGGATTTATCGTTCCGCCGAAAGATTATTTCAAACGCGTGCATGAGATCACAAAAAATCACGGCGGTCTTTTTATTTCCGACGAAGTTCAAACCGCCTGGGGCCGGACCGGCGATAAATGGTTCGGCATCGAGCATTACGAGGTCGAGCCGGATATCATCACATCAGCAAAAGGAATGGGTAACGGCGTCCCCATCGGGTGGACGATCGCGACACCTGAAGTCGCCGATGCATTTCCCGGCCTCACGTTCTCGACCTTCGGCGGCAACCCGGTCTCGATGGCCGTCGGCCTCGCCGTCATAAACGTTATCGAAGAAGACGACCTCCGCACGAACTGCCGCGTCGTTGGCGATTATTTTCGCGACCGTCTTCTCGAACTTCAGGAAAAATACCCGATCATCGGCGAGGTTCGCGGAATGGGCATCATGCAAGGCATCGAGCTCGTCAAAGACCGCAAGACAAAAGAGCCGAACCCGCAAGCCGTTTTGAACGTTTTCGAAGAAACCAAGCGCCGGGGTGTGCTTATCGGCAAGGGCGGATTGTACGGCAACGTCATCCGCACGGGAATGATGCTGAATTCGAGCAAGGATTCGGTCGATCAGTTGGTAAATGCGCTGGATGCGGGCTTGGGGTTGTGTAGCTAAAAACTTGGTCAAGTTAGTCAAGTGTAGTATTCTTTTGCGCATGCGTGTAAAAAAAGCAAACATCGGCGAGTTGAAAACACATTTAAGCCAATATGTGAAAGGCGTAAAAAA
>JBHENZ010000106.1:0-6841 GCA_046261815.1 Pyrinomonadaceae bacterium
CGTTTGATATTCCCGAAGGTCTCTGCTTTTCCGAAGTGCATTCCACGCCGTCGCGCTCGACCATCGAGTAAACGGGCCGTTCGGCGAAGTATCGAGTATTTCAAAACCTAACACGTCGCGGTAATGTTCTGCCGTTTTTACGACATCGCAGACAACCAATTGCGGCGCTATTTTCTGAAATATTGCCGAACCTCGTGTTTGTGGTTTCATGAAGTATTAGCCTCCCGTCATCATCAATCCGATTTCGTCGATCGAGGCGACTTTCGGATCGACTTCACCGACGAACTTTCCTTTTCGAATTACGAGAAGCCTGTCGGCAAGGGCGGTAACTTCCTCCAATTCCGCCGAGACAAGCAGTACGGCGGTGCCCGCGTCCCGAAGTTCAATCAGCTTTCGGTGAATAAATTCGATTGCGCCGATATCGACGCCGCGGGTCGGCTGCGAAACCAGCAAAAGCTTCGGATCAAGTACGAATTCGCGGCCAATAATCAACTTTTGCTGGTTACCGCCGGAAAGCGATTTCGCCGCGAGCTCCGGCAATGGCGGGCGCACGTCGAACTTATTGATTATCTCCTGCACTTTCGTTGCGACGGCCGCGGTGCGAATAAAAGGGCCGATGGCGGTCGGCGGACGGTAATGAACGCCGAGAATTGAATTTTCCGCCAAATCCGAATTCAATAACAGACCACGCCGGTGGCGATCTTCGGGTATGTGCGCAACGCCGAGTTCCTTGATGCGCCGAGCCGAAAAATTAGTGATACTGCTATTTTCAAACTCGACAGTTCCTGCAACGCCGTGATTCAGGCCAGCAATTGTCTCGATCAACTCGGTTTGCCCATTGCCCTCGATGCCTGCGATGCCGAGGATCTCGCCCGATCGCACCGTAAACGAAACATCGTCAACGGAAACACCGTGTTTGCCTTCAACCGTCAGATTTTTCACTTCGAGTACTACGTCCCTCGCCTGGGCTTCGGTCTTTTCTACACGCAGTAATACATCGCGTCCCACGATCATGCGGGCCAATTCCTGAGTGTTTGTTTCCGCTGTCTGCACATTTCCGACAACCTTTCCGTCGCGCATTACCGTGACCTCGTCCGAAATCGCGAGAACTTCCTCGAGCTTGTGGGTTATGAGGACGATCGTCTTGCCCTGTTTTTTCATCCTGCGAAGGATGCCGAAAAGCTCGTCCGTTTCCTGAGGCGAAAGCACCGCTGTCGGCTCGTCGAGAATGAGAATTTCGGCGTCGCGATAAAGCGCTTTAAGAAGTTCGACGCGCTGCTGCTGGCCGACCGAAAGGTCCGTGATCAAAGTTTCGGGCTTTACGTCGAGCCGGAGATTGTCGGATAATTTTTCGATCTCGCGATTCGCCTTGTCGAGATCAAGACTTGCCGTGCTGCCCGTCTCGGCACCGAGAATAATATTCTCGGCAACGGTCATCGTATCGACCAACATAAAATGCTGGTGCACCATCCCGATACCGAGGGCGATAGCGTCGTGTGGATTGCGGATATTCGCCGGCTTTCCGTCAACGAAAATTTCGCCGCTGTCGGCATTGTAAAACCCGTACGCGATCCGCATCACGGTCGATTTCCCCGCACCGTTCTCGCCGACGATCGCGTGAATCGTGCCCTTCTCGATTTTCAACGAGACATCGTCATTGGCGACGACTGAGCTGAATGTCTTAGTTATGTGCTTAAGTTCAAGCATACTTAGTTACGGTCGTGCTTCATTTTAAGTTCGGCTTCGAAGGAACGCGAGATGTAAAATCAGGCGCCCTTTATGCGTTGAAGAGACTCCAGAAAATCCACCAGCCCGCGTTCCGTCCGCCCTCTCAAGCCGTCCAACCGACCGATGAGCCGCAGCCCGCGCGAAGATAATGAAGCGGGGTCGTGTCCGAGACGATGATCATCGGCCAAGGAGTTCGTCAAGCGCTTTCCTATCGCGTTCGAGAGCTTGCACCGATTAGTTCACCCACGGAACCCGATACCCTGCCAGGACGGCGTGTATCTCAAAGCGTGATTCGAAGCCAAGGATCTTTCGCACTTGATATGAGAAAGCTGCTCGGACTTAAATCCCTCGTGCGACGGTTTCGAGTATTTGTCTAACTATATCCGGTCCCCGGTGAACTTAAAACCCTGTCAGGAATTTGCACGTTTATGTCCATGATTTGATTCTATCCCATCGACACAGAACAACGTTCTACTTTGCCATGGCATCGGTGACTTTAATGTCGCCCGCGACGATCCTGGACTTAGCCTCTTCGACACGAGTGATCACCTCGCCCGGAATCAGTGCCTGATTAAAATTATCCATCGCGTAAGCCACGCCGTCTTTATCGAGGCCGAAGACGTGAAATCCACCTCGGAATTTTCCTTCAAGTACTTCCTTCACCACGTCGTAAATGGCGTTGTCGACGCGTTTGACCATCGAGGTCAGAACAAAACCGGGCTTAACACCGTTCTGATTCGAATCGACGCCGATCACAAACTTGTTCGCCTCGCCTTGAGGGCTGCGGCCGTATTGCTCGACAGCATCGAAGGCCCCGAGGCCCGAGTTTCCGGCCGCTGTAAAGATCACGTCGGCTCCCTGCTCGATTTGCGCGAGTGCGAGCTCTTTCCCTTTGCCGGGATTGTTCCAGGCTCCGTCGGTCACGCCGACGTAGTTCGAAATGACGACGGCCTGCGGATTAACCGATTTCGCCCCTTCTTCGTAGCCCTTATTGAATCGATGGATCAGGGGAATATCCATCCCGCCCAAAAAACCCAGAACGCCTGTTTTCGATTTTGCCGCGGCGATCATCCCAACCAGATACGAGCCTTCGTGTTCGCGAAAAACGAGCGAGGCTACATTTTGCTTCGGCGTTTTTCCGTCTGTCTCGAAAATCACGCCGTCGATGATGGCGAACTTAATATTCGGATAATCGATCGCGACCTTTTGCATGATCGGTCCCTGGGCGAAACCGACACCGATGATCAGATCGAAATTCTTTTCCGCAAAGGCCCGCATCGCCGGCTCGATCGAGGTGGGGTTGCCCGGCTCGACATCATATAGACAGATCGGCATATCGCGTTCCGCCCGTTGCACGCCTTCCCAAGCTGCGGCGTTGAACGAACGGTCATTCTTGCCGCCAATATCGAAAACGATCCCTACCTTCGCTCGGCAATTTTCGACGCCGGCCCGCGAGCCGGTATCGCATGACGAAAAAAGAAGCGCCGCGAGAAGCGGAAAAAAGTAAATAAAGGTTTTCTTAAATCGCATAACCTCAAGTACGCCTATGTGTGGCACTAGCTTACTTTTATAAACTGCTCCCTGCAAGACAACCCGCTTTTTGGTGGCGGATGAATTGGAAGTTACGCTTTTTGCAACTGGCAACTTTGATTTTCTTCGAATGAGCGCAGGGAGCTCATACTGTACCGGCAACCGTTTCACTATTTTAGCTGGTGAAAACACTAATTTTGACCGACATTACCGGGCCCGGCCGCCCACTTCGTCCCAAGCCTGTCCCGAAGCGAACCCGGTACATTGTAAATAACCATTTCTTGCTGCGTATACCGGACTTTCGAAGCCCAATTCCGCCGATTTTTGAAAAAACTTTTCGGCCTGATCGGGAATAGCCCGGCGTGCCCATCGATAAATACCAAAGAACGCATCCGAGCGACGGCGATATTCCTACCCGACACTTTCAATTATTAGTTTAGGCGGAGCCTGTCGATGCTCGCGGTCGATTTCGTATGCTTGGCGAATCATACCTTCTATACTTTGCGCCTGCGCCTCGTCCCTGCAATAAACGACGCCGAGCGTGTCGCCCCGCGAAACGTCCTTGCCGATTCTGACTTTGCATTCGAATCCCACCTGGCAGTCGATTTCGTCCTCGGCCTGCAGGCGTCCGCCGCCGATTGCCGCAACCGCACGCCCGATTTCCGCCGTATCAACGCTGACTATATAACCGGAATTCTTCGCGACGATCGGCACATCGAGAAGCGTTGAATCGAAAAGTTTTCTCGGATTATCGCATACCGATGTATCGCCGCCCTGGAGATCGACGTTCCGCCTAAACGTGTCGAAAGCTTCGCCGCTCCAAACTTTTGATGAGGCAAGAGCGATACCTTCTTCGTGTGTGGCAACCATTCCCGCTATTCGCAAAACGCGGGCGCACAAATCGATAGAAAGTTCCCATGTCGATGCAGCCTCGTTATCGACATCACCGCTTAGAATTTCAATGCATTCGAAAACTTCGAGAGCGTTTCCAACAGCGCGCCCGAGCGGCTGATTCATATCTGAGATCACGGCCTTAGTTTTGACGCCGAATTTCTCTCCCGTTGAAACCAATTGTTCGGCAAGCGTTCGTGCATCTTCGAGGTTCTTCATAAAAGCGCCCGAGCCGGTTTTGACATCTAGCACAAGCGCGTCGAGGCCTTCGGCAAGTTTTTTGGACATTATCGAGGCCACGATCAGCGGGATATAGGGAACTGTCGCCGTCGCATCGCGAAGGGCGTAGAGCTTCTTGTCGGCCGGTACGATTTCGGCCGTCTGACCGGCCATCGCATAGCCGCATTTGTCTACGACACGACGAATTTCGTCGACGGTCAGATTTACGTTAAAGCCCGGAATCGATTCTAGCTTGTCGAGCGTGCCGCCCGTATGACCGAGACCGCGGCCGGAGATCATCGGAACGGCGACACCGCACGATGCGACAATCGGGGCGATGATCAGCGACGTTTTATCGCCCACGCCGCCGGTCGAATGTTTGTCTGCCTTCGGTTTGGCGATCTCGGAAAGTTTCAAAACGTCGCCGGAGTTAAGCATCGCCCGCGTCAAAGCTTCCTGCTCGCCGTCATCCAGACCGCGTGTGAACATCGCCATCAGAAAAGCTGAAATCTGATAATCGGCCCAGCTTCCGTCACACACGCCGTCGACAAAAGCATTAATATTTTTTTCGCTCAGCGTATGGCCGTCGCGTTTTATAGTGATAATTTCTTGCGGACGCATGATCGATAGAGGAACGCCGGAACAGTTTCGCACGAAATGCCGCAAGCCCGCACGCGGCTTTTCAGAAGCCGCACGTAAGTAAGGGCGAAATACGCAGTCTATAGACTTCGCCCTTAATTACTGCGGGCTTGCGGCATCTGTGGTATACGGGCTTCCGCGGATTCAAGCAGAACTATCGCTTCGGCGGCGATCGCGTCGCCCCGGCCGACTGCGCCGAGTTTTTCGTTCGTTTTTGCCTTTACGCATATTCGATCGAGATCGATGTCCAAAACTCTCGCGATGCTCTCGCGAATTTTGTCGATATAAGGCCGCATCGTCGGAGCCTCAAGTGAAACGGTCGAATCGATATTGGCGATTCGAAACCCTCTTTGCTTCGCGAGATCGAGAGCGTATCTCAAAAACACAGAGCTCTCTGCATTTCGCCATCGTTCGTCGCTATTCGGAAAATGCGATCCGATATCACCAAGAGCGAGGGCTCCTAACATCGCATCAGTGATCGCATGTAAAAGCACGTCGGCGTCCGAATGACCCTTGGCTCCAAGATCGGAATCGATTTCAACACCGCCTATCATCAACCGCCGACCCGCGACAAGCCGGTGAATGTCTTTTCCGATGCCGATTCTGAAATCCATACGCGAGACGGACAATACCAACTAACGGATAGCTGATTTCAAAAAATATGGGCCGTCGCACGTTCTTCTCGAATCAGCGCTTCGGCTATGATCAGATCTTCAAGTTGAGTGATTTTTATGTTAACCGGACTGCCGTCGACGAACGCGATCGGATGACCGAGCTTTTCGACAAGATAGCTTTCGTCTGTGGCGTCGTCAGTTAGCTCAATATTCTCAAAAGCTAATTTCAGAATCTCCACGCGAAACGCCTGCGGCGTAAGCGCTCGGCGAAGTTTCATCCGGTCGAGGGTTCCGCTAATCTCGTCACGTTCAATTGACTTTATTGTATCGACGACGATTGCCGTCAAGCACGCGGCTCCAAATTCTAAAGCTTTCCCTATGGTGCTTGCGATATCGCGGATCGGTACCAGCGGACGAGCGCCGTCGTGAACGGCAACGATCTCGGCCCGGCTGTCAACCGTTTCCAGGCCGTTACGAACCGATTCGGCGCGCGTTGCACCACCGATAACTATTCGCAGCGGTTTGCCCACGGGAAAACGCTTCACAATTGATCTCAGACGATCTCTTTCCTCTTCCGCGCAGACAATTATTATTTCATCAACCAAGCTGCATTGCGCGAAGCGCTTGGCGACGTGGACGATAATCGGTTCGCCTAGTAACTCAACAAATTGTTTTGGAGTTTTAGAGTCGAAGCGTGTACCGCTGCCGGCGGCGGCGATTATGGCGGAATTCATCGTTTCGGCGGATCTAATCGATTTCTTCGATTATCGTCGTCTGCCTAAGTTCACGCGTGGCCTTTCTGAAACCGAACGAACGCGAATCGTGAACGGCCATCGTGCTGTCGTTGTTTTCCTCGTGGTGTTTTTCTTCCCATAGCCGGCCAAAAATCATCTTTCCGGCCGTAGTCTGCAGCACGCTTGTTACGGCGATGTCGGCCGTTTTCCCGATCAGCCGCCGCGCGTTGTCGACCACGACCATCGTTCCGTCGTCCAGATACGCTACGCCCTGATTATATTCTTTGCCTTCTTTGAGTACGAAGACGCGCATCACTTCGCCAGGCAGCACGACAGGCATCAGCGCATTGGCGAGTTCGTTGATATTCAAAACCTGCACGCCGCGAAGTTGGGCTACCTTGTTAAGGTTGAAATCGTTAGTCACGATTACGGCTTCAAGCTGCTTTGCTAATTCGATCAGCTTTAGATCGACTTCCTTGACCGACG
>JBHENZ010000107.1:0-3156 GCA_046261815.1 Pyrinomonadaceae bacterium
TGAAAGTGGAGCGACGACAGTCGTGCACTATGTCCGCGATCCTAACACAGGCCGTTTAGCAGATTTTAAGTTCAAGCAACATAGCGACGGTACATTAGTGCCTTAAGACAACAAATGAGAGTAAAGTGCATCACGAATCGCATCGCGGATATAAGAACAGTTGAGTTGTCTGAGCATTTGGACGCGCGCATAAGAGGGCTTGAATGGCTGGACGGTCTCGAGGTCGGGAAGGAATACATGGTTTACGGGCTCGTGTTTTGGCAAAGCATACCGTATTTCTACATTTGTGAGGAGGACGCGGACGAATATCCAGTACCGAACTTCGCAGGGTTTTTCAGCGTGACTGACAACAGACTTTCATCGGAGTTCCGCTTAGTTTGGTATCTTGATGATATATCTCAGTCTTACCTTGTGCCGAAAGAATGGGCGGAAGACCGCCTATTTTACCCACGCCTACTCGACGGATATTACGCTGAGATCGAAACATTCAAACGGATCAAATCAAGGATAGACGATGAGTTTGCGCGTCAGTGACCCCAACTTTACTGCACCGACCGAAACGCCCAGCATCGGCGAGACCGGAGCAAATCAGGTGACCGAAGACTACACGTTCGACCCACAGACGGGGCTGCTAACGAACCAGAAAGCGACGAAAACCGGCTCGACGATGCTCGACCTTTCGTATCAGTACAATCGCGAGGCGGTGCCGGTTCATTGACCGGCACGACGGGGCACCTGACGACTCACGCGTCTGCGAATCCGGAACTACTTAACTGACTCTGGGGATGTACAACGAAATTAGTCGACGCGAGAAGCGTACTCTCAACCGTCATGTGAGTCAAGAAAACCTTCCGCGATTGTAACGGTGCATTGGCCCGGATAGAATATTACCTTCCCCTCGACCAATGGAGATCTATTTCCAGCTTATAAACGATGCTGAAGGTGTCCGAAGGGCCTGTGAGGAAACGGACGGTGAGAAATTCGTAGGTTTTGATACGGAGACAACGGAGCTCGAGCCGCGGCATGGCGAGCTGCGCCTATTGCAATTAAGTACGAGCCGGAACACGTATGTAATCGACCTGCGTTTTTTTTCCGCGAGCGGCGATTTGCGGAGGACGCCCGACCTTGACCCGCTTCGAAAGCTCCTCGCCGCCGATAATCCGACAAAAATCGCACACAACGCAAAGTTTGACGCGAAATGGATTTCTCATCATCTCGGCACCGAGGTCCGCGGGCTGTTCGATACTTATCTCGCAAGCCAACTGATCGCCGCGGGCGACACAGACCGGCGGCATTCGCTGGCCGATGTAACCCAATTTTTTACGGGCGTCGAGCTGGACAAGACCGAGCAGTTAAGCGATTGGAAGGCCGCCGAGCTTTCGCAATCGCAGCTCGAATACGCCGCTCGCGACGCGCGAGTTATGCTCCCGTTGCGCGAACGGATCGCGGAGCGGCTGCGCGTCGATGACCTCGAACGCGTAGCCGAACTAGAGTTCGAATGCATTCAGCCGATCGCCGCAATGGAGCTTAATGGAATTTATCTCGACGAGAACCGGTGGCGTGAGCAGCTCGAAAAGGTGAAAATCGCGCAATCAGGGGCGGCAGACCGGCTTCAGGAAATGCTTTCAGCGGGTGTCGCTCAGGCCTCGTTGTTCGGTCGTGCGGAGATAAATCTCGATTCGCAGCAGCAGGTGACCGACGCACTTCTGAATCTCGGTGTTCCGGTTCCGGGCAACACACGCGGATGGAATTTGCAGCCGCTCGCGCTCGATTATCCGGTCGTCGGCAAGCTGCTCGAATACCGTGCGGTGGCAAAATCGCTGACGAGTTTTGGCGAAAACATTCTCGAATTTATCGAACCACGGACGAATCGCATCCACGCCGATTTCAGACAGATCGGCGCGCCGACCGGGCGTTTCTCATGTTCGAACCCAAATCTGCAGCAAATTCCGCATGACGGGGCTTACCGGCGGTGCTTTCGTGCGCCAGAGGGCCGGAAGCTCGTGATTGCGGATTATTCGCAAATCGAGCTGCGCATTCTCGCCGATTTTAGCGAGGACCGAAACTTTATCAACGCCTTTTTGTCCGGCCGCGACTTTCACAATACGACGGCCGCGCAGGTTTTTAATGTCCGGCCCGAAGACGTCACGGCCGAGCAGCGTTCGTTTGCAAAACGCCTGAATTTCGGCGTCGTCTACGGCATCGGCGCATCGAGGTTCGCATTTATGACCGGCCTTTCGCAGACCGAAGCGGAAAACGCCTTGCGACAATATTTTGCTACTTATCGCGGGCTTGATTCCTGGCTTCGCGAAACGGGTCGGCAGGTGGTAAACAAACGTTGGGTCAGAACGGCTTCGGGCCGTTTATTGCGGCTAAGGTTCGACGAAAACGACCGCGGTTCGATCGGTTCGGCCCAGCGGTACGGCAAAAATATGCCGATTCAGGGAACGTCGGCCGACATTTTAAAACGCGCGCTCCATTTGCTTCACGAGAGGCTAGCGGGCACCTCAGGCCGCCTCGTCAATATCGTCCACGACGAGGTAATTGTCGAATGCGACGCCGCCGAGGCAGAAATGATCTCACAGCAACTTGATAAAGCGATGTGCAGTGCGGGTGAAGAATATGTAAGAAAAGTTCCGATAAAGGTTGATGTTCATGTAGCGGACGATTGGACGAAGTAACGTCAGAACCAGCTCGGTGAGCGGGCGGGTGCCCTTTCGGTCAAGGCGTTCGGAATTTAACTTTAAACGAAAGGGGGGAGCGTGAATGAGTAGATAAACATGTAGCGTAGCAAGTTTTTTCGGGACGGCGCGTCAATTATGACGAGCGTGCTAAACGGTTTTATGGCGCGTGTTTCACACCATCTATTGAACAATGATCGAAGTCTACAGTTCCGCTGAGCTTCACTAGCTTGCCAGTTGTCGGCCGATACACAGGCTCGTTTGCAGCAGATCAATTCTTCACTTCTCGCAACCCGATATGAGATAATCAATCATCGCCCAACCGGGCCTGCGACCTCACGATCCCTTCTACAAAAGGACCAGATATGAAAAAGTGTTGTTTGTTTTTTGCGGTGCTTTTCGCTGTTTCGTCCAGTATTGCTGGCCAGACGAAAACGAATGAAACTATCGCTCGCCAAATCCAGACTCTAAAGGC
>JBHENZ010000108.1:0-6481 GCA_046261815.1 Pyrinomonadaceae bacterium
GCCGTGCTGCTTGATGTGCTCAGCAGCCGGATGTTCAGGCGCAAGCGGCGTCGTCAAAACAAAATTGACCCGGTTTTGCCGCATCACGTACGAGGTCGTCTCGCGATTGCCCGTCTCAAGCCCGGAATAGCCGACGCGCGAGAATCCAAACGCCCTCCGATAATAAAACTCCGCCTGCTTGGCATTGCCGACATAAAACTCGACGTGGTGGATTTTTTTTAGTCCTAGAGGATTCTTTTGGTCCATATACCTTACCTTCTATCCAGTTAGCGAACGCTGCGCCGAAATTCTGTGATATTCACCTCCGCATCACGAAGCGTTCCCTTGAGCTTGAGTCGATCGACTTCGTGAGCTTCATAAGCTCTCAAATATCACTCTCCGGGAAACGATTCGATATATTTCCTCGTCGCCTCTTTCAGTTCCGCATACGAAGAGATCACATAAAGAATCGGCTGCATGTCGGAATATTCGTAAGAGGTACTAATTACCTTTTCTAAATCAAACGGCCGCCGCTCGACATTTGCCGTGAACGCATTTTCCAACTCGCCGAAACTAGAGAGAAGCCCGGCTCCGTACGCCCGCAACTCGCCCTGCTCCTCAATCAAGCCAAACTCGACCGTGAACCAGTAAAGCCGCCCGAGTTCTTCGAGCTGCTCGTCGTTTGCAACACGCGCGCCGTAGCCGATGAACTGCGAAAAGTCGGCAAATTCGCGGTTTGTAAACATGGGAATGTGGCCGATCGATTCGTGCACGATGTCGGGCTCGGGCGTGTACTCGGGTCGTGAGTGATGCCGAATGTACTGCGTCGAAAGCATCGTTCGGTACGAAAGCCAGCTCAAGAATGCACGGGTTTCGACCAGACCCTCAATCGGGGCCAGTCGAAAATTCGAAAGCTGTTTCAGCCGGCGGCTCATTTCGGACAGTTGCGGAATGCGATCATTCGATATCCCTAGGTCCTTTTTAGCCTTTAAATAAAAGCGGCTCGCCCGGTTTTCGTGCAACTCTTCGAGCCGGCCCGCGACGATCCGCCAAATCTCCTGCTCCTCGTCGGTGTAATCCACGTCGTTAATTACGCCCGTTTCGCGGAACTTTTTCGATAGCCTTGCAATATGATCACGCCGCCTGCGGTACGCTTCGTCGTGCGCGCCCGGATGATCGAGCTTGAGCTCGTTGATGTCCTCAAACGGCATGTCCCTGAACTCGGGAAGATCCGAATCGGTGACGTGAACATTTTCCAGGGCGAAGGTTGTTTGCGATCGTAATGGCACGGCGGCTCCTTTCATATTTTTGTGCAGAACTAAATTTTTCGGTCGGATATTCGATTTTAATAGGTAAAGGAGTGGAATGGAATATGATTAGACAGGTAAACTAGCATCTACACTTTAGATCATTAGTAATTCAAGACCGCCTGCTTTATATTATATATCGGGATGATCGACCAGATCGACAGGAAGCTTTTGCACGAGCTGCAAACCGACGCGCGAACAAGCTACGCCGAACTCGGCCGCCGCGTTGGGTTGACTACGCCTGCCGTTATCGAACGCGTTCGCAAACTCGAAGACGCGCGAATCATCCTTGGCTATCGTGCCGAGATCGACACTGCGAAAGTCGGCCTTCCGATCACCGCCTTCATCCGAATGAGCATCACCGGCGTGGATTATAGCCACATTATCGAGGTCGCCGAAAACACGAACGAAGTCCTCGAATGCCACCGCGGCACCGGCGGCGACTCGTTCATCCTCAAAGTCGCTGTCGCCTCGGTCGAACACCTGCAGGAAATCATTGACAAACTTACGCCTTACGGAATTACGACGACCGCAATTGTGTTGTCATCGCCGGTAAAGCGGAAAACCCTGACGATTTAATTTACTCGCGAAAATTTTACGTTTCTGTAAGTTAGTGATTCGATGCGTCCCTCGGCACTTTTCTGAAACTTGATGGTCTCGCCCTGCGGCGGGATCATCTCCACGCGGATCGTGTCCTTTTCAGTAAATGGCGTGGAGACGATCTTAATGTTTCCCATCGCGACGGCGAGGCCCTTACCCGAGGGTGTGACATCGATCGTGCCGAAAATCTCGTTCGTGTATCGGCCCGCGTAATCGGCCAAAGGTAGCGTTAACTGTAATACACGTTTCCCCCGCTCCGCCGCGGAGACCTGCATGCGCTGCTTCCCCTTCGTGTAATCCTGCAGAAAATCTTCGAGCCGCTTGACGTAGAGCTCGTCCACATTCTCTTTTCCCGCCAGGCGGTCGTAGCCGTAGGTTGCGAGCACGTCGGCGATCAGGCTGCCCGCAAAATCTTCATTGACAAGCACGGCGATGCCGATTCGCCGCTCCGGCATAAACGACATGTGGCTGCGATAGCCTGAAAATCCGCCATGATGATAGTGTACTTTCTCGCTTCCATATTTTCCGATCTGCCAGCCCAGGCCATACTCGCCGTTGCCGGAGAATGGCGGCGCATCACGGGTCGTCTGCGTGTAACCGGTATGTGCGGCGCGAATAATATCGACCGGAATTACCTGCTTACCCTTGATCCTTCCGTCGTTCATGTGAACGGTCAGCCAGGTGCCCATGTCGGAAATGCTAGTGAATATGCCGCCCGCCGACTGCAAATTGCTGTCGGTCTTGGCGAGCGGCGAGCGAATGGTTGTCTCGTGTTCGGCGTTAAAAGTATAAGGTGCGGCGACGGTCCACTTCTTCGCGCCCGCTCGCGAGATGTAGGCGGTGGTGTGCTTCATCCTGAGTGGATTGAAAATCTTTTCCTGCAGCACGTCCTGCCATTTCTTCTTCAAGTGGTTCTGAACGAGAAGGCCGTAAATGTTGTAACCCAGATTGTCGTAAGCATACTTGCCATAATTCGCATCCGAATAAGTGGTTGCGTCAGCGAATATCTTTATCATGTCGGCCGGCTCCGACTGGCCGCTGAAAGCCATTCGAAACACCAGCGGAGAATTCCGAAGGCCGCTCGTGTGCGTCAGCAAATCGCGAACTTTGATCTTTTCGGGCAGCGGATTCTTGAAGCTGATGCCCGTCGTATATTTCGTCACCGAGTCGTCGAGTTTTATCTTACCCTCCCTATCGAGCAGAGCTGCGGCAACCGCGGTGAAAGATTTGGTCGACGAGGCAGTGTAGAACAACGTGTCCGTATCCGCCTTTTTTCCCGCTTCGCGATCGGCCATTCCGTAAGCGCGCAGGAATATCGGCCGATCGTCCTTGATCACCACCACCGCAAGCCCTGGAATCGCCGGAATGCGCTCCATCGTTTTGCGTATGTATGCGTCGTAAGCGGCGGCAAAATCCTTCTCGGGCTGTTGAGAGTTGTCTTTCACCGCAAAAGCGAATAGTTCAAAAAGTAAGACTGCAAATAGCAGGGCTGATTTCTTCATAAAGATCCTTCAAGTCGACGCGTCGATTTTTTGGGAAGCAATTTATTAAACGGCTAGGTGGTGAAATAGTTCGGAAAACTCGTTCGCTGCGGGCTAGCGATTCCAGGCAAGCCGACTCTTGAGCCTTGCAACCGTTCTCTCCAATCCGATCGCCTCGAAAACAGCCAGCATCGATGGGCCGACGGCGACGCCGGTGAGGAGCGTGCGGGCGCCATTCATTATGACCCCGAGCTTGATGTTCTTTTCTTCGGTGAACTGTTTAACGAGCGTTTCGATGTTGGATTCAGTGAAAGCGGCAGCTTTCGTAGTGTCGCGAGGCACACGCCCTAAAGGTCGCGTCTCCGCCTGGTGGGCGAACGCTGCTTCGAAGCGGACGGCGAGTTCGGGGAGCCACGTCTCGAGCTCAGGGAATTTCGATAGGTTCTTCGCGACGGCGGCCGGGTCGAAGTCGTAGTCTTCGCTGAAGTAGGCGCGCCCTTGTGTCGAAAAATCCTTGAGGGTAAAAAATCTCGCGCGGACCAGGTCGACGGTGCGGACGTACCAATCGTGATCGCCGATCATCCGTTCTTCGAGGGCGATCGCGGCAGGCCGCTCGGCGGCTTCGCTCTCGAAGCTTTGTGCGTCGGTTGAAGGCACGGTTGCATCGAGCGCACGCAGCTCGGACTCGTATTCTTCGCGCCAAAGCTTGGCGGATTTTAATTCGGTCTTGACGAGCGGCAGAAGACCGGCGAGCGGCATGGTACGGATGTATTCAGCGTTCATCCAGAGGGCTTTGTCGTCGGTCCAGTGGCGCGGATCGTCTTCCTTAAAATTGAAAACCGCACTTGAGCGGTGGACCCCGTCGAGCGAGAATTTTTCGACTAGCTCATCCAACGAATAAATCTCTTTCTCCCCTCCCGCCGACCAGCCGAGCAGAGCGAGAAAATTGCCAAACGCGGCAGGCACAAAACCGGCGTCGCGATAGGTTGTTAGACTAACGATCTCGCCGTGTTTGCGTTTCGAAAGCTTGCTTTTGTTCGGCGCGAGGATCAGGGGCAGATGGCCGAATTTAGGCGGAGCCTGACCGAGCGCTTGATAAATCAGAATCTGCTTGTGAGTGTTGGTGAGATGATCCTGCCCGCGGATGACGTGCGTGATGTTCATCTCGATGTCGTCGCAGACGACGGCGAGGTTGTACAGCGGATGCCCGTCGGAACGCAGCAGAACAAGATCTTCCGTTTCCGCATAATCGCGCTCCTGCAAGCCATAAACTGCGTCCTCAAAAACCGTCTTTCCGGTTTCGGGCACCTTTAGCCGGATCGCAAACGGATCACCGGCCGTGGCTCGCCTGTCCGACTCTTCAGCGGGCAAATCGCGAAACGGGTTATCACGCATGTTTTTCGCGTGTTGCTGCTGTCGGGCACGCTCGGCAATCGCTTCTTTTATCGACTTATCGCTTGAAGCCTCTTTCGGCGTAAAGTCGCGATAAGCTTTTCCCTCAGCTAGCAGTCTTTGAGCGGCTTCGCGATGTTTGTCGGCGTTGTCGGATTGAAAAACGATTTCCTCATCATGCTCGAGGCCGATCCACGCCATTCCCTCGAGAATCGACCGCGTCGATTCTTCGGTCGAGCGCGCCAAGTCGGTGTCCTCGATCCTCAGCAAAAATTTGCCGCCGAGTTTTTTCGCGAATAAATAATTATAAAGTGCTGTCCGTGCCGATCCGATGTGCAGATACCCCGTCGGCGACGGCGCAAACCTAACCCTAACAGTCATAAACAATTAGTTTATACAAAGCGCTGGCCCTTTGGGCAGCGATGCGGAGCTCCCTTGCAAACGCCGCCGACTCAAGTCCAGGCCAGGTGTGGCTGTACCGCCCTGTGGTAGAGCAGGTGAATGCACATTGCTTACGTTGCGGCTCACGCAATGAACGGGCCCTGTTGAGCCATCCGCTACTGCGGACGGTAAGGACAAGATTCCGCTCGCCGACAACTGAAAACGCGACCGCCGGCACCAGTTGCCGGCGGCCAATCCAAAATCCAAATCCAAAATATAAGATGGCGGAGACGACAGGATTCGAACCTGTGGTACCCTTTTGGAGTACAACGGTTTAGCAAACCGCCGCTTTCAGCCACTCAGCCACGTCTCCGAATTAACGCGAAGGGAACTCGTATCAAAAAGCCTCACTCATATGCGGGCTGCTGACACGAAGGCAGCGTCTCCGCAGGGGGGCTTTCAGGCAAATTCTAATTCTAGCCCCGAAGCAAACTTTGTCAAGGCATTGGGCATCTTACGGCCACAGCGGGCATGGAAGGGTTTTACCTTGACACAATTGTTATTTAGCTCGAAAATACCCTAGTTGCTTGGAGAGGCAACACTTTCAACTTTTCTGCCCCTTTCGAACGCGAGCAGTGTCCAAGGATACGGTCTCGGTCATTTCGTATTTTTATGAACCTCAGAACTAAAGCAACAGCTTTAGCAAGATCGATGTTCCTGCTGCTTGCGGCCGCGGGCATCTTCTCCGCCAGTTTGCCAGCGGTTTCACCGGCAATTGAGGCGGCGTCTCACAAGAGCGCCCTTGGCACGATTCGCGGCGTGGTTCGCGATACGTCGGGCGGACCTATCGCCGATGCGACCGTTGCCATATTCCGGCTTGGCACCTCGAAAGTTCTCAAACAAGTTCAATCTGCGGCCGACGGCAGCTTTATCGCGAAGATTATCCCAGGCACTTACACCGTTCTCGCCGTTGCACAAGGTTATAACCCCGTGACGCTGCAGGAGGTTGAAGTCGGTCGCGCCGCCGATTTGACATACGGTTTTAAGCTTCAGCGTGCCGGCAGCGGCGACACGCTTCCCGAAAAACGCCTCGACCGCAACAATCCGAAATGGGTAATCCGCTCGGCCCAAACGAGCCGCTCGATCTATCAAAACTCCGAAGGCGCCGCTCCCGTTGCCGAGAACTCTGAGGATCAATCGAGTGTCGAAGTTACGTTTGAAAATTCGGAAGATAAAAGCAAAAGTTCCATTGGCCGTTCGCAAACGGTAGCCGAAACATATTTCGGCAGCTCCGGTGACGGAAACTACGCGGGCTTAAACATTGCCACCTTGCTGCCGGTT
>JBHENZ010000109.1:0-11273 GCA_046261815.1 Pyrinomonadaceae bacterium
CGGTTATTCTTATCTCCGCGGGTTAGCATCCCGGCGTGGATCAACTCCAAAACATCGGGGAGAAGCGGCACGGCGGATGAATCGATTTCGAGGGTGACTCGGCTCGCCTTTGCCATTTCAAATGCGTGGCCGAGCAGGCCGAAGCCGGTAATGTCGGTGCAGGCGTTCGCACCGAACTCGACCATCGTTTTTGACGCGGCGGCGGCAGACGTTGTCATTGCCCGAATCGATGCCTCGGCCGCCTTTTCGCTCGCGATGCCATTTTTGATCGCAGTGTTGATCGCACCCGTGCCGATCGGCTTTGTCAAAATCAAAACATCGCCCACCCGAGCACCCGCGTTCGTAATCACTTTTTCCGGATGGATGACGCCAGTCACCGCGTAGCCGAATTTCATTTCCTGATCGTCGACCGAATGGCCGCCGATGACGACGACGCCCTCGGCGTTCATCGCGTGCTGACCGCCTTCGAGAATCCGGCCGAGAATGTCGAAATCTCCTTGTTGCGGAAAGCAGACGATGGAAAGTGCGGAGATCGGCCGGCCGCCCATCGCGTAGACGTCGCTCAACGAATTAACGGCGGCGATTTGGCCGTAGACAAACGGATCGTCAGCCACTGGCGTGAAAAAATCGACGGTTTGGACCAGGGCTGTGTCGTTCGAAAGGCGGAAAACTCCCGCGTCGTCGGCCGTGTCGAAGCCGACGATCACGTTTTCGTTATCCTGTCGCGGAAGTTTGCTCAAAACTTGAGCAAGATCGCCCGGGGCGAGTTTAGCCACTCAACCCGCACACGACACCATTTCCGTCAGACGTTTTGGTTCCAAATCGGCCTCCTTTTCTAATCGGTCATTATTAATTGATAAATGCGGTCGAGGTCGCCGCTCGTATAGTATTCGATCTCGATTCGGCCCGCTTTTCCGCCTTTTTTGGGATTTATCTTTACATTGGTTCCCAATCGCCGTTTCAACTTCGTTTCGGCGAGGGCGACATTCGGGTCTTTATTCTTCATAACTCCTTGCGTTTCAATAAGTTGTGGCATAGAAGTTATTCTTTTCACAAGACGCTCGGCATCGCGAACGGAAAGCCCGTCGTCGATAATTTTTCTTGCCAACCGTCGCTGCAGGGACCTATCTTCTGCCATCAAAAGCGCTCGGCCGTGACCCGCAGAAAGCTTTTCGTCCTCGATCAAAGTTTGGATTTCTTCAGGCAACTGTAAAAGACGAATAGTTGTCGCGATCAACGAGCGTTCGCGGCCAACGCGCAACGAGAGCTCCTCCTGCGTAAGTCCAATGTTATCAATAAGTTTGCGATATGCACGAGCTTCTTCGATCGGATTTAGTTCCTGTCGTTGGATATTCTCGATCAAGGCAAGTTCGAGCATCTTATCATCAGAAACCTCCTTGATCGCCACCGGGATTTTTCGCAATCCCGCGCGTTGTGCCGCCCGCCAACGCCGCTCGCCGGCAACGATTTCGTAACGGCTGCCATTTCGCCTCACGACAATCGGCTGCACGATCCCGTTTACCGAGATCGATCTGGCAAGCTCGCCCAAAGCATCTTCGGCAAAACGCGTTCTAGGCTGCTCCGGGTTTGGGCTGATAAGCTCAATGTCGACTTCGCCGGTCGATCGCGGGGCTACAGCTTGGGCCATCGCGGTTCCGCCTTCGCCGAGCAGCGCGCTCAAGCCGCGGCCCAGCGGTTTTCTAGCCATTTTTTAATACCTCCTTTGCGAGCTGAAAATAACTCTCGGCACCGCGCGAGCGGGGATCATACAATACGATAGGTTTGCCGTAACTTGGTGCCTCGGCCAGACGCACGTTTCGCGGAATTACCGTCGAAAGCACTTGCCCGCCATAAAATTCTCGTAAATCGTTTGCCACGGCCGCAGAAAGCTTGGTCCGCTCGTCGTACATCGTCAGCAGTAAGCCTTCAATCTTAAGTTCGGGGTTCAGCTCTAATCGGATCCGCGAGAGCGTCTCGAACAGTTCTGCCACACCTTCAAGGGCGAAATATTCTGTTTGAATCGGAATTAACAGCGAATCGGCGGCCGCCAGACCGTTAACCGTCAAAATTCCGAGAGAAGGCGGGCAGTCGATAATAATATAATGAAAATACTGCCGGATAGGATCGAGTAGCTTTTTCAGAATATGGCCGCGATCAGAAGCCTCCGCGAACTCTATTTCCGCTCCGGCCAAATTTTTGTCAGCAGGAACGACCCAAAAAGAATCGATTTTCGTAGCCACTACAACGTCGCGGATCGAAATATCGGAAACGAGCACGTCATAAAGCGTTTTTCGCGTTTCCGACCGGTCGATACCAGAACCAGAGGTTGCGTTCCCTTGCGGGTCGGCATCGACAAGCAATACCTTTCTTCTCGCAACCGCGAGGCTTGCGGCGAGGTTGATTGCGGTGGTCGTCTTGCCGACGCCGCCTTTTTGGTTCGCGACCGCAATAATTCTGCC
Source organism: Pyrinomonadaceae bacterium (assembly GCA_046261815.1). GTDB lineage: Bacteria > Acidobacteriota > Blastocatellia > Pyrinomonadales > Pyrinomonadaceae > OLB17. Next base: position 2,460 of record JBHENZ010000109.1, read on the forward strand.
CATTTTTAAGACTTATGCGGAGTGAAATACAAACTTAACACAAATAGAACGCGAGCCAAAGGTAGTTTGTGGAACGTTCCACAAACTAAGATAGGAAACGCAGATTGTGGAACGTTCCACAATCGGTATATCAATCTGTAGGATTCAACGGACTGCGGAATTTACCACTTAATTATTATTAGAATTCTGTTGAGCTGTAAGATGAACCAGAAGGTTTGAGATGGCGGCCGGCGTCAATCCCGGAATGTTGCGGATTTGCTGGAAAGTCTGCGGACGAGCCCGTTCGAGCCGTTCGATCATTTCGTTCGACAGTCCGCCGACGGTCGTGAAAATAAAGTTCGTGGGAACTTTTAATGCGTCGTGGTGGTTCACACGCTCGGTCGCGGCTCGCTGTTTTTCGATGTAGCCTGCGTATAGAGAATCGGCCAAAGCCGTATCGATATCGGCGGACACCGCCGCTGAGCGAACCGGATCCGGCAGAAAGCGGCAAATAATATCGGGCGTTACGCCCTGACGCATAGCAAGGTGCGAGAGGGTCACGGCGTCGCCTAAATCTGCACCGAGAAGCTGTGCGACCGCCGCATACTGCGGACTCGACCGTTTGAACCGGGTGAAGTCGAGTGCGTTTCTCAGGCCGGCGATGCGGTCGCGTTTCGCGTTAAAACGCTCCCAATCCATATCACCGACAAGCCCAATTTCGCGGCCAAAGGGTGTAAGCCGCTGATCGGCATTATCGTGCCGCAATGTTAAACGCGCCTCGGCACGCGATGTAAACAGGCGGTAGGGCTCGTCAACGCCGTGCCGGATCAAATCGTCTGCCAGGACTCCGATGTAAGCGTCATCTCGTTGCAGAATAAAGGGTTTACGGTACTGCACTGAAAGAGCGGCGTTGATACCAGCGAGCAGTCCCTGGCACGCGGCTTCCTCATAGCCGGTCGTCCCGTTTATTTGCCCAGCCAAAAACAAACCCTCGAATCTGCTTGACGCCATCGTTCGACGCAGCTCCCGCGGATCGACAAAATCGTACTCAATTGCATAGCCCGGCCGTATAATCCTTACACGTTCAAACCCGGGGATCATCCGCAGCAGCTCGTGTTGAAGCTGCGATGGCAAAGACGTCGAAAAGCCGTTTAAATAGACCTCGCTTGTGTTATGACCTTCCGGTTCGAGAAAAAGCTGATGACGATTTTTGTCGGCAAATTTAACGACCTTGTCCTCGATGGAAGGACAGTAACGGGGGCCGATTCCCTTGATTTTTCCGGAATACAGTGGCGATTGATTCAGGTTTGCACGGATTGTATTGTGAAGTGCATCGCTTGTATATCCGATAAAACATTGGACTTGCGGCTGTTCGATCCGCTCGGTGGCGAACGAAAAGGCAACGGGTGTTTCATCAGGCGGCTGCGGCTCGAACGCGTCCCAATCGACCGTCTCTCCGTCCAGTCTAGGCGGCGTACCCGTTTTAAGTCGTCCGACGGGAAAGCCGCGTTTCTTTAGCGCTTCGGCCAGCTCGATCGAGGCCGGTTCTCCGGCCCTTCCAGCCGAAAACGTCTTGCGACCCGTATGAATCGTTCCGTTGAGAAAAGTGCCCGTGGCGATCACGACGGATTTCGCCGACAATCGACGCGCATCCTGCATCTCGACACCAATAACCTTATTGTTTTTAACAATTAGATCGACGACAATGCCTTGTCGCAAATGCAAATTCGGCGTAGCTTCCAGCACGCGTCGCATCTCCGTTCGATAGAGGCTACGGTCAGCTTGTGCTCGCGGGCTCTGTACGGCGGGCCCACGCGAGCGGTTGAGCAGGCGAAACTGAATTCCTGTGCGATCGATAACGCGGCCCATAATGCCGCCGAGTGCGTCTATCTCTCTGACGACATGTCCTTTTGCGATTCCGCCGACCGCCGGATTACACGACATCTGTCCGATCAAATCGAGATTTATCGTCACGAGAGCGGTCTCACACCCCATCCGCGCCGCCGCCGAAGCCGCCTCACACCCGGCATGCCCGGCCCCGACAACAATGACATCGAAAGTCTCGTCGAACATCGTCATAAGGCAGCAAAATAAAATCGTTTCTTATCGCTTAGCGAAAGAAGGTTAGATTGTAGTTCAGCCGTCGCGGTTTGCCAATTGAAGCGGTAGCGGTCGCTGTTAATCCTGTTAATATAGAATTTATGGCGGATGCGGCGACGAGTTTGGTAGTCGAATGTCAGAACTGTAAGGCGAAAAATCGCGTACGGCTTGACGCGGCGTTAGCGAGGCTTCCGGTTTGTGGAAAATGCGGCAATAATCTGCCGACGCCGGCGGCAAAGCCGATTATAGTTACCGATCAAAATTTCGCAGAGACAGTTGCGGGTGCACGCGTTCCGGTGTTGCTGCTGGATATGTGGGCGGCGTGGTGCGGGCCGTGCAGGATGATCGCGCCGACGATCGAAGCATTAGCCAAAGAATTGGCCGGACGCGCTGTTGTCGGCAAGCTCGACGTCGATGCAAATCCGAAGACGGCCGCGCGGTTTCAGGTTCAGAGCATTCCAACGTTGCTTATATTGCAAAACGGGCGGGAAGTCGATCGCCTCGTCGGACTTCAGTCGCGCGAGGCAATTATTAAAAAGTTTCAGCGGTTCTTATAAGGGCTTACGTCACGTGGATTGGCAAAGCCTTTGCTTCAAGATAAGTTTTCTGCTCGTCGTTCAACTCGGTGAACTCCACGCCGAAACCCATTCCGGGCAAGGTGTAAACGACCGTACCGGAAAACCGCAACGGAGCTTCGCCTGGTCGCACGATTTCGAATGCTATCTTTTCGCCTTTCGGAACGTCCGCAATGCTGTCGATAAAACACCCGCCGAGGCTTAAGTCGCTCATTCGGGCCTGTTGCTTTCCGGACGACGATTCGAGAGTTACCTCAACAAAATGGGAAATGCGCTCTTGTCTTCTCGCCATAAGAAAATAAAGTTGTAAACAGTATCGGGATCCAGATCGGGAGGAAACGGGATTAACCTCGGCCAAAAAAGGCCCACCAGATTATATCAAAAAGTTCATGCCGCTCGCGCAATATATTCTGTCGCCCCACAGTGTTGCTATTTACCCAATAGTTAGGAAGAGAAAAAGGCACGTCCGACAAAGGGCATGCTTTTCCTATTTCCGCGATGGCCTGAGCTTCGCCTCTGGTCGATTTTTGATTCACCGCCCCCGCGGGTTTGTGTTTTTAAAGATAATCTTTCGCACCTCATTTTCCGATACAGAACGCCGAGAAGATGCGGGTGAGCATGTCTTCGGCGGTGGTTTCGCCGGTGATTTGGCCGAGGAAACGGAGCGCGTTGTGCAGGCCGACCAGGGTGATTTCTTCGCTCGACTTTTTGTCGAGGAGTTCGAGCGAATGTTCGATTTCGGCGTGGGCACGGACAAGCAAATCGTGATGCCGGGCGTCTGAAACGAGAAAGCCCGAGGTGGAAATGTCATCGGCAGCGAACGGTTCGACGATGGCCTTATGCAAGAGGCCGAGTCCCTCACCGGTGATGGCCGAGAGCGGAACAATTCGAGATTTGAGATTTGAAATTTGAAATTTTGATTCTGACAAATTGCGATGGAAGATCGCGGCGGCTTGCCCCTGCGACTCACCTAACTTGTCTATTTTGTTCAAGGCGATACAGTGAGTGAGCACCTCGGCGCTCTTCAGCACCTCGGCGTCTTCGGGTGTAAGCGGTTCGGAAACGTCGATCATTGCGATCACTACATCGGCATCGACCATCGCACGGCGGGCACGTTCGACTCCGATGCTTTCGACCGTGTCAACTGTTTCGCGCAGGCCGGCGGTGTCGATCAGGGAAATGGGAATCTCGCCGATCGTGAGTTTTTCATGAAGCTGGTCGCGCGTCGTGCCGGCGATTTCGGTGACGATGGCGCGGTCAGTGCCTAGGAGTGCGTTGAAGAGGCTCGATTTCCCGACGTTCGGGCGGCCGACGATCGCAACTTTAAGTCCTTCGCGAATCAATTTTCCAGCTTTAAAAGTGGAGGCAATTTTTTCAATAGAATCGGCGATCGAGCGAAGCTTTTTCATAACACTCTCTGCCTGCAGGTCCGGCAAATCGTCCTCGACAAATTCAAGCGCCGATTCAAGCAAAACGATCACGTCGAGAAGCTGGTCTTTTATCGGCTGCAGTTCATGCGAAAATTCACCTTTCAATTGCCGGACTGATTGGCGGGCGGCGGCGACAGTTTGGGCGTCGATAAGATCACGAAGCGCCTCGGCCTCGGCGAGATTCATTCGACCGTTAGCCAAAGCACGCAAAGAAAATTCTCCGGCCTCGGCCATTCGCGCGCCGATGGCAAGACACAAATCGATTACGCGACGCAAAACGACCGGCGAGCCGTGACAACTTATCTCGACGACATCTTCGCCGGTGAAAGAATGCGGTGCCTTAAAAAAGGTGAAGATCGCCTCGTCGATCGTTTCATCTGTTTCCTGATCAACGATCGAACGCAGAGTCGCGACACGCGGGGCGGGTGAGAATTCATTATCGCCGATCAGGCGACGCGCGATCCGCAGCGAATCGCCACCGCTCAGCCTGATCACGCCGATGCTGCTGCGGCCAGTCGGGGTGGTTAGGGCGACGATCGTTGCGGTCATAGTTCGGAGTTCAGAATTCCGAGTTGTGGGTTCAGAAAAGGAATTAAAAACCCTAAGCGCCAAACCCCGTACTCCGAACTATCGTAGGCGGACTTGCAGCCGTCGGTCGCGGCCGTCGCCAACCGATTGTGTGTCGAGGTCTTCTTCCTGTTGCAAAGCGACGTGGATGATGCGGCGTTCGGTCGAGTTGAGCACGCCAAACGTGAACGGCCGACCGTTTTTGCGGACCTGATCGCCGGCGAATCGGGCCATTGCGTGGAGTTCGGCCTTGCGCGTTTGCCGAAACCCTTCGGCGTCGCAAATGATTCGCTCGCTGCGATCGAGCTCGCGGCCGAAGATTTGAAAAAGAATCGTCTCAAAGGCATCGAGCATCTCGGCGTTTTCCGCAAGCGCGAAATGCGCGTCGCGTCCGCTCAAATTCAGTAGGCAGCCCTCATTCGTCGTTCTGCCTTCGATCGTCAAATCGAAGCCGAGGTCAACAACCAGCTCGGACAAAAACTTCTCGGCGTTTTCGCAAATTTGGTTCATATTCGATGTTTAGAGTTCACGCTTTAGCCTGCCTCGCCTAAACACATGCGACCTCAAGCTATTACTCTGAACTTAGGACGTCGATAACTTCGGTTTCACCTTTTTTGCGCCCTTCGGCACCGGCGTGTCGACCACTTCAGTTGCCGGTGGCTCGCTTGTCTTGTTCATTCGGTTGATCACTATCTGCTGCCCAAAGCTGACGACGTTTCCAAAAAACCAATAAAGCAACAGCCCAGACGGCACGCCCCACATCACCCACAGCATCATCACGGGCATCAGGTACGTCATCATCTTTTGCTGCATCTGCTGTTCGGGCGTGATCGCGGCGGTGGTCGGCGTAAACTTCATCGCCAAGATCATCGAGAACGCGAACGCAAATTCGAGGATACGCCACGGATCACCGGCCGATAGATCGGGCAGCCATAAGAAAGACGCCTGCCGCACCTCTAGCGAAACCGTTACGGCTGTGAAAAAAGCCAACAAGAGCGGAAACTGCAGCAGCATCGGTAGACAACCGCCAAGCGGCAAGGCATCCTTTGTCATCCGCAGCTGATCCATCTGCAGGGTTCGCATCCGGGGATCATCCATCGGCACACCTTTTTTCTGCAAATCCTTGATCTTGTCCTGAATCTCCTTCATCTTCGGCGCCTTCGCCGAAGCTTTCTTAAAGGATTTCGACTGCTTCCACCTGAGAGGGAACAGCAAAGAGTAAAAAAGGAAAGTAAGGACTATGATCGCTAAACCGTAGTTGAGCGTGATGCCGTTTATAAAATTGAGGGCGTAAAGCAGCGGGATGGCGAACCACTGAATCCAACGCAGCCACCAGTAGTTGCTAAAGTTTATTATGTTCGTCAGATCGATCGGGCGTCCGACCGCCGACGAAAGACTTTCGCCTACCTGTTCCAGCAAAAAATAATCGTTAGTGCCGGTGTAGATTTTCGTAACGGAACCATCGGTAGCGATAGGCACGTACGCCGTCACGAGATGCCTGGTCTCACTGGTTTTCGGGCTGCGCAAAACCCAATTGAAAATGCTGTCGTAAACCGGCTGGATCTGGACGTCGTACCGTGACGCCTGATAAGTGACGCCTTGCACCTGCGCGGACGGAACGGCAACCATTGAAAAATACGCATCGGCCACGCCGGCCCAATTTACGAGGCCATTGTCGGCAAGTTTGGCCTGATTGTCGGCTCCGAAAGTAAAGGAATAGTAGCCCTGGCGTCGAACAATGTCGCCGTCGATGGCAGCGACCGCCTCCGGCTCGATGCGGTACAAAGTGTGAAAATTGATCGCGTGGTCGCCGATCGAGGGGCCGATAACCAGCTTTGTATCCGGCACCGGCTGGCCATTTTGCCGCAGGGTCAAGGCGAGGTCGGCAACATAAGTGTCCGCGCGAAAGACAAAGCTCTTTTTGACCTCGGTACCTGATGCGTCTGTCAGCGTGAATTCGATCTGCCGTTCCTGCCCGGCCGCAAGCACGATTTCCTGGTCGGGAATCGAAATCTGATAGTTTCTTTCGTTGATCAGATTGGTCACATTCTGATCGCGGGTCGTCAGCAAAAAGGGTAACTCGCGCGGTGCCTTCGCGAGGCTGACTTGGGAGATTAGTTGCAGCGGTTGCCTGTTTCCCTCGGTCGAACCGTCGGCATAAACCGCGAAATCACCGCGCGGGCCCTTGTTCTTGAGAATTATCCAACTCGTCGCGACCGCGCCGCGTGAATCAAGTGTTACTTCGTATAAAGGCGATTTGATCGTGATCGATCGGTTCGGAACAGCGTCGGCAGCCGGTGCGATTGGCGGTGCCGGTTGTACCGGTTGGGCGTTCGGGGCGGGCTGAACCGGAGCCGGCTGCGAAGTTGTCGCCGTATTTGTGTTCGCTTGCGTGTTTGCATTATCGACGGGCCTGGTAGGCGCAAAAAAATACGACCAGCCAAAAAGCACAAGTATCGACATTACAGCCGCTAGAAGAAAACGATATTGACTTTGATTATTGCTATCTTCCACTATTTCAATTTCCTAACGGATATCGATGCATACTGCGGGTTCGTCCCGGACATCCGCCGGAGTACGTATTCAGTACCCGACAACACAAAAGAAAAAAGTAAATCGAAAAGAATCATGGCAGATCACTTCACTGGATCATGGCCACCGTTACTAAATGGCTGACACCTTAAGATACGTCTCAGGCTCATCCATGTTCCGCGTGTCGCGCCGTACTTTTCGATCGACTGACGCGCGTATTCCGAACACGTCGGCTCGAACCTGCACGCCGCGGGCAAAAACGGCGACACGGCGAGCTGATAAACTCTTAGCAGATCGAGCGCCAAATACCTCATAAAAAGCATTCTGCCACATAGAGCACTGAGATCGCAGAGAAGGTGAAAAATGGCTCGCTAGCCTTAACCTTTTCTCAGTGATCTGCCGTGCCCTCTGTGGCTATTCTTCCAACTATTTCCCGAAATTCACCCAGCGGTTTGTCGATTTTCACCTTGAGCAGCGAGCGGCGTGCATTCAAAACCCAATCGTATTTGGCGCCTATGCGGTCGAGCTCGACGCGGCTCAGTCGAAAACTTTCACGCAAGAGGCGTTTCGCACGGTTGCGGTCGTGCGCCTTGTTGCCGATTCCTTTCTTGGTCGCAGTTATACCGACCCTATGCTGCCCGATTGAATTTTGCAAAATAAAGACCGTCATAAAACGGCCTTCGATACGCGTACCCTGCTCGTAAACACGAAGAAACTCGGCGCGCCTCAGCAGCCGAGCTTCTTTCGGTAAGGCAAAACTTAATAATGCTGAACCGTCAGGCGTTTGCGGCCCTTCGCCCGGCGGCGTTTGAGCACCGCCCGCCCGTTCTTGGTCGCCATCCTCGCCCGAAATCCGTGCTTTTTCGCGCGGCGGCGGTTGTTTGGTTGAAATGTTCTCTTCGGCATATTCCGTCCCCATCAGATTCACCCGAAAGTGAAAACTTAAAGTTTATGAGGAACCGCGGAATTTGTCAAAACGGCGTTGCGGTCATTCGCTTTCACCGTTCGGGCGGCACCCGTTATGCTATATTATCGGCCTAACAGCGGGTCAAGGCTTCCGAAATTCCGGCATTGGGAGCGACACGCGGTGCAACGCTTTCGGAAAAACTGAAAAATTCGGATATTTCCACGCGTTTTTAGTTTAACTTTTCAGTTTGTAGTTTTTAACGGAGGCGTTTTTTCCTTCCCCAATCCTTATCTCGCCCAAAACTATTCGCTGCACCGCATCCGGGTAAAGAAAGTGTTCCTGCTCCAAAATCCTCGCCGCTAACGTCTCCTCGGTATCGTCATCTTTAACTGTGACTGCTTTTTGCAGAACGATCTTTCCGCTGTCCAGCCTTTCGTCAACAAAATGCACGGTGCAGCCAGAAACTTTCACGCCGTGCTCGATCGCCTGCCTTTGTGCATCCAGGCCGGGAAAGGCAGGCAGAAGGCTCGGATGAATGTTTATAATTCGATTTTCGAAAGCTTGAATAAAGCTACTAGACAAAAGCCGCATGTAACCCGCCAGACACACAAGCTCGACGCCATTTTTTCTCAGTTCGTTCGCGATCTCCGCATCGTGATCCTCTCGCCTCCGCCCACGCCGCTCTATAACGGCGGTCTCCGTACCTCGCCCCCGTGCCTTAGCC
>JBHENZ010000110.1:0-8779 GCA_046261815.1 Pyrinomonadaceae bacterium
CCCATCAAGAGCTTGAAAGGCGCGAGCTGGCCACGCAGGTGCAGGATGGCATCGACAGGCTGCCGCCCGATTTGAAAACGTGCGTAATTTTGCGGGACATCGAGGAGCTGAGCTATCAGGAGATCGTAGATGTGCTGAAAATACCGGAAGGCACCGTAAAATCGCGGATCAACCGCGGCAGAATCGAGCTGGCAAAAATTTTGCGGAGGATGCGGATTGTGGCGGTCTAGTGTTTGGAGTTCCACCTTAGGCACCAATAGGGTTTATGCCGACGAACGGGCACGAACGCAAATGGCGTGAATTGATACGTCATGGTGGTAACAAGTTTTCAAGGGATTTTCGATTTCTATGGCTTATGAGAACGACAATTTGATCGATTGCACGCGGTTTGAAGAGCGGCTGACTGATTATATCGACAAGTCGCTGGCGATGCCGATGATCAAGCTGATGGCGGAGCACGCTATGGGCTGCCCGCTTTGTCATTCTCTTTTGAACGATGTGAAAGGCACGATGGCCGTCTGCCGCGACATCGCCGAGCCACGGCTGCCCGTCACAAGACTCGAAGCGAAAATTCTTTCCAGAACGATGCCGAACGCGAACCTCGCCTGCGCGGAATTTGAAGAGTATTTGACCGATTATCTCGACGGCTTTTTGCCGGCTAAGGTTTTTCACCGTTGGGAGCGGCACGCCGTGCTTTGCGCCGATTGCACAGACTTGCCCGGAGCCGTTGTTCGATCGCTCGCGGCACTTATCGCCTACAAGAGCGATGAACTGCCGTTGTCCGCCGGTCTGCATCGGCGAATTCTCGAGCAAACGATCGGGACGGCCCGTGTCGTTGCGGCAAAGCAGAAAGTTGCAGACAAATTTGGCGAGTGGGCGCGCGGTCTTCGCTTTCCCATCTCCGTGCCTCAGCTCGCACCGGTTGCGATGATGATGGCATTTGCCTTTCTCGTTTTCAGCCAGACCGTTTCGGCCGACGGCTCGCTGGCTGGAATCTATACGCAGGGCGTCGAGCTTGCGACGCAAACTTACAAGCAGGGCGAGATCGCCTTCGGCGCGGCACCGGCCGAACAGCAGCAAACGACCGAGCCGGTTACCGGCACGACGTACGTTGATGAAAAGAAGTAAATGAATTGCGCTTACCACACTCAGAATGTCGCCGTCGTGCGGTGCAATAGCTGCGGCCGGGGCTTATGTCCTTCGTGCGACCATCGAATCAAGGGCTTCCCTTTTTGCCAGGATTGCATTGTCGCGGGTGTCGACCTTTTAAGAAACCAGAGTCAATCAAACTACGCACCTTATGTGCGAAAACGCACCTCCCCGATCGTCGCAACGTTGCTTTCTTTCCTCTGTCCCGGTTTGGGTGCGGCTTACACGGGGCAAACGATCAAGGCGCTCGTCCATTTCGGCGTATTTATCGGCCTTTTTCAGATGGCCGTCCTTACCGGCGGCACGCTGCTTTTTGTTTTTGGTTTTATCGGAATGTGGCTTTTTGCCGCGCTTGACGCGTGGCGGACCGCCCAGGCGATCCGTTCAGGTGTCACGCCGGATGTGGCGGAAGACATTCTCGTAAAACGGTTTTCTGGCAACCCGAAACTCTGGGGAATCGTTCTAACCGTACTTGGAGCTGCGTTTTTGCTGCAAAGCGTTTTTAACTTGCGCGGGCTGATGCGTGGGTTTTTACCGCTCGCCCTGATCGCACTCGGCGTTTACATTCTTCGCGGCTATATTTTTAAACCGAAGGAAGCCGCTCCGATGCAGAAATGGTCGAACGCGGCATATTCGGGCGAACTTACGCAGCCGCCCTACAGGCCGGAGGATTTTGAATCGAGCCGAAGCGAAGCCCGTTTTGGCGGCTGGCGACGGTAAACGGAGTGGATTTTCGCCTTTTTGTTCGTCTACAATTGATTCTAATAGCACGCTAAAGCGTATATTTGAGAAGGTTAGGAGTGTCGATATGGGTTTTCTAAAGGCAGCAGGAATTGGCGGAAGCATTCTCGCGATTCTCGCCCTCGTGATTTATCTACTGAAAACTATCATCTCGTTTATCGCCTTTTTGACGGGCGCCGTTAAGGTTTTGATAGTGCTGGTTTTCGTCGCGGTCCTTGTATTTATTGGACTTATGGTCTTTAAGGGTATCGGCGAAGCGCGGCGGAAGAACAAGTAGCTGCAGACCAATCGAATTTGTTATAATGGCCATTGGCCCGTTTGGTTGGCGACGGGCGCTTGCCACAGGCCGTGGCCATCGTCTATAGTTGAAATTCACTGCAATTCGAACCTAGGGCAGCAGTCTTTTCCCATTTTCTTAGAACGTTTCAGCTTTAATTTTGAAGCGTTTCCGGTTTCGCGTTAGTCGCTCGCGGCTATCTCTGCGTGATTCCATGTGACGGCGTCGTATTATTTGCCGTCAAGCAAAATCATTGAAAGGAGCTTAAAAGCATAATGACGAAGAACGGTAATTTTTTTACTCTTCTTTTTTCTCGTTCTACAAAATCAAGAATTTATATTAAACGGGTCGACGTCTCTCGATCTTTCGTTCAAAATGGTTTACTAGGTATTACTTTATTAGTCGGAGTTTCGGTTTTCGGTATCGGTCTTTCGGGTGTTTTCGGTGGTTCACTCTCGCAGGGATTCGAGGTCGCCGCCAAAGTCGCAAATCCCGCCGCATCTCAGCTTTCGTCGTCTACGCCCTCAAAACAGAACGCAATCAATTACTCCAGACCTGAGATCGCAGGCGATTTCGTTTTTAACGCTGGCGGCCCGGCCGATTTGAATGCTGCTGGCGACGGCGGCGACATTGCAGCACGGTTGCAAAATATCGTCAAAACGTCGAGCCCGACCAACGTGCCGTCGGTTTGGGCACATATGGGCAAGATCAATAATGAATTCGGCTTTCGCCGCAATCCGTTCGGCGGGCGAACTTACGAGTTTCACCCCGGTCTCGATATCGACGGCGAACGCGGCGACCCGGTTATCGCGACAGCCAACGGCGTGGTCTCAAAAGCCGGGTGGCAAGGCGGCTATGGAAACATGATCGAGATGGATCATGGCAACGGTTTGATCACACGCTACGGCCATCTTTCGAAGATTGATGTCGCAGTCGGCGATGCGATAACTCGTGGTCAGGCAATGGGTCAGGTCGGCTCCACCGGCCGCTCAACCGGCCCGCACCTTCACTACGAAATGCGAATGAATGACAAACCTATCAACCCTCGCCAATTCCTCCCGCCCGAGCCGACGGACATCCGTCGCGCCGTAAATTGAAGGTTGATAACAACTTTTCGAGCCTATAGCGAGTCGAATACACGGCTCGCTTTTTCTTTTTGAATGTCGAGCCTGTTATACTTTTTGGTTCTCCAATCACCGAACACTCAGGAAACTCTGTTATGAACTCGAAACGAAATGTTTTTCTGTCCACGATGCTGACGTTCGCGGTTGTGATATCGTCAGTGTCGTTCTCCTTCGCCCGGGTCGACGAAGGGATGTACACGCTCGACCGCATCGCATCGCTGCCGCTGAAGCGACGAGGGTTGAAGATCAGCCCAACAGAAATTTACAACCCGGCCGGCGGCGGTTTGAGTGAAGCCGTTGTTCGAATGAGCGTTGGCTGCACGGCGGAGTTTGTGTCGCCCGAAGGGCTGATTTTGACCAATCATCACTGCGCGTTCGATTCGCTGGTGAAGGCATCCGAGCCGGGAAAGGATCTTGTCGAAACCGGATTTAAAGCCGACAACCGCGCGGGTGAAATCTCGGCAAAAGGCGTATCCATTTTTGTCACGCAGCGCGTCGATGACGTGACGGCGAAAGTTCGTCAGGGTATCGAGAATCTATCCGGCGAGGCACTTGCGGCAGCGCTGAAAAAGAACGGCGAAGGTTTGCAAGCTGCTGAGCAGGCAAAAGCACCTACCGGCTCAACTATCCGCGTCCTGCCGATGAACAATGGATACTTCTATTATTTGTTTCAGCAGGCTGAGATCAAGGACATTCGAGTGGTCTATGCGCCGCCCAGGAGCATTGGGGTTTTTGGGGGAGATCCAGATAATTTTGAGTGGACCCGTCATACAGGGGACTACACTTTTTTACGTGCTTATGTTGCCCCGGATGGCTCTCCGGCCGAGTATTCACCGAGTAATGTGCCGTTCAAGCCAAAGAAATTTTTGACCGTAAATATCGGAGGATTGAGAGACGAAGATTTCGTTTTTGTTCTTGGGTATCCTGGGGGCACAACACGCTATCGGGAAAGTCAGTCGATTGAGTTTGCTCGCGATGCGAACTTCCCTTTCCTGGCCGCGTGGCTTGATGCGCGGAGTAACGCTTTGCGATTGATCGGTGAGGGCGACGAGAAAAAACGCATTCAGTTTCAGTCGGATATTGCCAATTTTGACAACAGCCGAAAAGTGTTCGGCGGTGGTGCGGAGCGGCTGATCAAGGCCGATGTCGTGGAAAAACGGCGTGATCAGGAAACGCGGTTTGCGACGTGGGTTGCGGCTGATCCCGAGCGGCAAAAAAAATACGGCACGGTGCTGACCGAATTGAAGGCGGCCTCCGAGGAATCGAATCGTTATGCAAAACGCGACGTTATCCTGCGGCGAATACCCGACGCGACGATGCCGGTTCTGGGACAAATTTACGCCGCGGTGAGCCAGACCAAGCCGCTTCCGGACTCGGAACGCCCGAAAAAATTGGACGATATACAAAAGGCACTCGCCGGCCGTGAACCGATTTTAGAGAGAGAAATGATTCGGTTCTTTCTCAAATCACTGGCCGACTTGCCTACCGCTCAGAAGGTTGCTCGGGTAGAAGAGTATTTTAAGGATAAGGGCAACCGGCGTGAGGCCGAGGCGGCGTTTGCGAAGAATATTGCCGAAGGCAGCTACTGGAATGCCCAGACGATCGCCGCCCTTTACGGGCCGCAGACTATGGAATATCGGCCCGAACGCGATGACGCAAAGGCGTTTGCGACCGCACTATCTAAAGAAAGGGAGGCCGCCGTAGCACGCAGCACGACGTTCGGTGCGAAGATCGACCGTCTCCGACTGTTGTATCAACAGGGCATGGCCGAGATGCGGGGCGTGACTCCGTATCCGGACGCGAACTCGACTTTGCGGTTTACATTCGGGAACATAAAGGGTTACAGCCCGCGGGAAGCCGAGTTTCGCACACCGTTTACGACGGTGAAAGGCATGATCGAAAAGGATACCGGCCGTAACCCGTTCGACGTGCCGCAGAAAATAAAAGACCTGCAGCGAGCACGCGATTTCGGCCGTTACGGCGAGGGCGACAGCGTGGTTGTCAACTTTCTCGCGACGACTGATATTATCGGCGGAAACTCTGGCTCGCCCATTCTTAATGGGAATGGCGAACAGGTCGGAATCGTTTTCGACGGCAATTATGAAGGCCTCGGGAACGATTTTTACTACGACCCGGAAAAGAATCGCACCATCGCGGTCGACATCCGTTTTGTGTTGTTCGTGACCGAAAAATTCGGCGGAGCGAAGTGGATCGTGGATGAGATGAAGCTCGTCGGTGGAGCTCGAGCGCGAACCGCGGCAAGGTAACGCTCAAAAACCCGCGCCAGCCGGCTAAAAATGTGTCCCCAGGACGTGGATTTGTCCCACGTTTTGGGGACATTTTTCGCGCTTGTTTTTCGAGATTGCAAAGTTCCCGAATTTCGGTTGGACGACCTAAATGTTGGCAGAAGCCGCGTATAAGTGAGGGCGATATGCTCAACGTAGCGATTTCACCCCCGAAACAACCGTACGGGTGGATAAAATAATTGTTGACTTTCGTGCAACAATGTGCTATTTATAATACAACGTCGCGGCCACTTTTTTCCCTCGGTCGCGACTCAAAGCCTCTAATTCAGCATTCCCCGGCCTGACTTCACCATTCAAATTATCAATCCTATGGACAGAGATTACGAAAAATTCCTCGGCGGGCCGACGCAGTCGATGCACGACCGCCTTCACGTGACGATCAACAAAGAGAACGTCATCGGCCTCAACCAAAATTGCTACCGCATGCTCGGCAAACCGCCGGCCGTTTACCTTTATTACAGCCGCGCAAAAGACATCATCGCTATCGAACCGGTGCCAAGCCCGCGGCTGCCGCTCGCCTTTCCCGTCAAAATGAAAACGCACGTCGGCTGGCGAATCAACGCCTCTCCGTTCTGCAAACATTTCAACATCCGTCTTGACTCCACCGAACGCTTTATCAACCCGGAACTCAGCCTCGACGGCATGCAGCTGCTGTTGAAACTGAACGAAACCGTCACCGTGAGGCAGATCAGGCGGAAGAAGAGTTAGATATTTGAGGCATATTTGCGTAGAGGCGGCGGCGAAGCTGCGAGGTTTTTAAAGTGAACTACGGAAAGGCAGAGCCTTTCCGCTCAGCAAGCGGCTAAGCCGCCAAAAATAATATGGTCGGGCAATCTCCGTCATTCACAGCATTTCTATTACGACGCTAACGATAAGTATCAGCATATCAAACTGAACACTCTCTTTTGAGGCTGCATGATGATTAGAATTCTTAGTCGCCAATGGCGACGAACATTAAAGCCTGGGGTGCAGTGAGCACAGCGAAACGGAACCCCAGGTTGGACGCGGCACGAATCGCGTCGCTGAAGGCGACGAACAAGTCAATCCCAACAATAACGCTCCTCGATCCCAACATCGTATTTGCGGCACAGCGCCCGGAATTCATCTTCGTAGGCTTGCCCTCGATGATGTTCCTTTTGATCGCGAATATATCTTGAAACCTCCGGCACCTGCGATTGTCCGATCGAGAATGCTCCGTAGCCGCGCTGCCAGTAAAAATCTCTGACGCCTTTTTTCTTGATCCAGGACGAACTATTGCGCTTTATATCCCCGATCAGATCGCCTACCTCGTTCCTTCCTAGCGAAACAAGAAGATGTGAGTGGTTTTCCGTGCCGTTCGCGATAATCAATTTCGCCCCATTGTTTTCGATGATGCCGTGAATATATGCATAAAGCTCGTTCTCAATCTCGGGTTTGATCAGATTGGCACGATTCTTCGTGGAAAAAACAATGTGCGTCAATATTTTGACCAATGATTGCGGCATATTTGTTCGTCGCCTTCAGCGACGGATGTATGTTACGACGCTCCTAGGGTTTCGCCTTCGGCTGCACCCCAGGCTTTAATGTCCGTCGCCGTTGGCGACAAGAGGCTCTCAGATTCCCGGCATAATTGTCGCCACTCTCTCTGAGCTTGTTGGCGAGACCCATCGCATTGGTTATCGTGGGCAGTAATTCGATCATTTCGTTCTCCCGTTCTTATTCTGAAAATAGTGAGGTTTGGTCACCCGAATCGGACTGAACTCTCTCCGCCTGTTTGAAAGTTATGCCTGATGTAATCGGTGACACGCCTCTATACAGCAGGTGCAATAAAATAAACCGGTATCAGCGGCAGTAGAGATGCTCGAGCGTGTCAGACAGCTCATCGAGTTCCAATTCGCCTGCAAAGGGTTTAAGCAATCGCTCGTCGCCCTCGTCGAGCCAGATCCTTTGGTCGTCTAAACTGCTTAGGATAACCGGCATGGCCTTTTCGTGTATCGGCTTCATAAAATCATTGGCGTCGGTGGTAAATGTAGCAAACGAGTATCGCGTCTCGCTGTTCTCGAACCACCTGCTCCAGAGTCCGGCAAGGGCGTAAGGCTCGTGTCCCTTTACAAATATTTCGACCGGTGGCAGCCCTTTGCCCTTTAGGGGCCATTCGTAAAAGCTGTCGATCGGAAGAAGGCATCGCTGGCCTTTTTTCAATAGATCGGGCCATAGCTTTTTGTCGTGCATCGTTTCGACCCGTGCATTAAACGTCGGAAACTTCGTTTCGAATTTGTTTGCTCCGTCCCATTGGCACCACCAACGTGCCTCCAAGGTCTTCGTCACGCCGTCGCCGCGACGCGCCACTATCCATGCGGGCTCGGTCGGCCGTAAATTCCGTCTCGCAGTGAAGCTTTCAGGATGCTTCCATTGGTAAATCCTTTCTCTGTAGGCGTTGATCTCAGCCTGCGAAGCTCGTCCACACATTATCAAATCCCCCATTGCACTTCGATAAAGATTGCCCTTAACCCAACCCCTAAAAGTGTTTGAGGCGATTATCGGAAAAGTAAAACTTTTCCGCAAATAGGGTGGGAAAGCCGCGGGAACTTATAAGGTCAGTAGCGAAGCTGCATGCTGTTCATGTATTTGTGGATGACGCGTTGGCGGCGTTTTAGGCGGCGCGGGTTTTTTTGCGGGTTGAAGACGTTAAGGGGGCTGGGAATCATAGCGGCGAGGTAGGCGGATTCGGCGGGCGAAAGAGATGAGGCGGATTTGCTGAAATAGACGCGCGAGGCGGCTTCGGCGCCGTAGATGCCGTCACCCCATTCGATGACGTTGAGGTAGAGCTCGAGGATGCGTTTTTTGGAAAGCTCTCTTTCGAGGAAAAAGGTGTAGAGCGCTTCACGCCCTTTGCGGAGAAAATTGCGGTCCTCACTCAAGTACAGATTTTTTGCGAGTTGCTGTGTAACGGTGGATGCACCGCGGCCGAAACGGGGCAGCGGCGGAATCCATTCGTCTTCGCGACTGGTGCATTGTTTGGGGGATTGGCTGCTTGCGCGAGCTTCGGCTTCGCATTCTTCGCGGGCTTCTTTTTCACCTTCTCTGACGGCTTCGTCCCAGGCTTTTTCGATCGCGATCCAATCGAATCCTTTGTGCTTGAAAAAGTTTGAGTCCTCGCCGGCGAGAACGGCTTTTTGCAGGCTGGGCGAGATCTGCTCGAT
>JBHENZ010000111.1:0-3935 GCA_046261815.1 Pyrinomonadaceae bacterium
ACAGCCTCGGCCGCGGCAACTACTTCTCGAACGGTGTAGCCGTCCCCCCCGCAGCCGAGATTGAATACGGAACTCTGCCGATCGAGAATCGAAAGTGCCAAAATGTGTGCGCGGGCAAGATCGATCACGTGAATGTAATCGCGAACGCATGTGCCGTCTCGCGTCTGGTAATCATCGCCGAAAATCTGCACGGGGGTAATGCGGCCTTGGGCTGCCTGCAAAACTATCGGGATCAAATGGGTCTCAGGATCGTGAAGCTCGCCGCATCTCTCACTGGCACCCGCTGCGTTAAAATAACGAAGACTCGCAAACCGAATTCCGTGAGCCCGCTCGAAGGAGGCGAGGGCTCTTTCGAAGTGGAGTTTTGTGTCGCCGTAAGGGTTGGTCGGATTCAGACGATCCGATTCCTCAATCGGTTGTTTCTCCGGCTCTCCATAAACCGCCGCGGTAGATGAAAACACAATTTTCCCAACGTCCGCTGAAACCATTGCCTCGAGCAGAGAGATCCCGGCCGTGACGTTATTCTTATAATACTTGCCTGGAAACTGTACCGACTCGCCGACGAGCGAGTATGCCGCCATATGAATGACGGCATCAATCGACTGGGTGCGCAAAACATCAATCAAAAGGCGATTATCGGTCAAATCGCCTTCGACAAATGTCGCCCGCGGATCGACCATCTCTCGATGTCCTTTCTCGAGGTTGTCGATGACCACGGTTTTATGCCCACTTCGAAGGCATTCTTCAACGACTACGCTTCCGATATAGCCCGCGCCGCCTGTTATTAAGATTTTCATACAGCAATCAGACGTTTGATAAACTATAACAAAAGGTTTTTGATGTTTTCGCTTTAGGTTATCATTGCTAAACCGCTAGATGTCGATTGTAATCGAAACAAAACAAGCTCCGGCTGCGCAAATCCACCAAATGAGAAATTCAGAAAATCCGTTCAAAAGTTTTTTCATGGGAGGGTTCGAATGCTCATCGCATCGCAGCAATCGCGGCCGAAGGCTTGACCTTATCGCGTCCACGCGTCATGAAGAGTTTGCATACGAGGATTACGCTCGCCTGCGCAAATGCGGCATCTTGACCGCGCGCGACGGCCTTCGTTGGCATCTTATCGAGCGCGCACCCGGCAAATATGACTTTTCGAGCGTTGATCGACAAATCGCAGCCGCCCGAGCTAATGGTGTTCAAATCGTCTGGGATGTTTTTCATTACGGCTACCCCGACAATCTGGATATTTTCTCCTCGGAATTCATCCGACGATTTGCGGCCTATTCCGCGGCGTTGACGCAATTTCTTCGCGCTGAAACGGGAGAGCCTCTGATCCTCTGTCCCATAAACGAGATCTCCTTTTTCGCCTGGATCGCGGGTTCAGAGGGTATATTTTTCCCGTATACGAAACGCCGCGGGAGATCGCTAAAACGGCAGCTTGTGCGAGCAGCGGTCGCATCGGTCGAGGCGATAAAAGACGTCGCACCTTCTACGCAAATAATATTCACTGATCCTGCGATTCACGTTGTACCCTCTGGAAATTCACTTGCGGAATTAAGAGCTGCTGAAAATTACCGGCGTTCTCAGTTTCAGGCCTTTGATATGCTGCTTGGCCGTGTCGAACCGGAGCTTGGCGGCCACGAGAATATGATCGATATTCTCGGCCTGAATTATTATTTTCACAATCAGTGGCGACACCCGAGCCGACGAAAAATTCCGCTTGGCCACGGCCGCTATAGACCGTTGCGGGAGATACTAACTGAGTATTACGCACGTTACGGCAAGCCGATGTTTATTGCAGAAACCGGCATTGAAGACGAGCGCCGGCCCGATTGGTTTCGCTACGTCTGCGACGAGATATACGCGCTGCAGCAGACCGAGATTCCGCTCCTCGGCATCTGTCTTTATCCGATCGTGAATCATCCCGGCTGGGCGGATAATCGTCATTGTCACAACGGTCTTTGGGACTACGCCGATGACAAGGGCGAACGCGAGATTTACGAGCCGCTTGCAAACGAAATTGTAAGACAAAACGAACGGTTTCGTAAGGCAAATTTCAAAGATCAGGCCTTGGCCGCTTAGGTTCGCGCATTCGCCGCCTTCAATGCATTGACATTTGCGTAGACAAACGGAGTCGTAACGACGGGCGGCTTGATCAGGGCTGCCTCCTTTCGCTTCATACCGACGATCTTTCCATAAACTGTCAGTGCCTGAGCGACTATCTGATCCATGTTGTAATACTTATAAGTCGCCAGGCGGCCAACGAAATGCACGTCCGGGCGAGCGTCCGCCAGGGCTTTGTACTTTGCATAAAGCTCTGCGTTTTCGGGTCTCGGAATCGGGTAATACGGATCGCCCTCGGCACGCGGAAATTCATAAACCACGCTCGTTTTCGAATGCTTCTGACCCGTCAGATACTTAAATTCGGTTATACGCGTGTACGCCTGATTCTGGGGGTAATTCACGACTGGCGCTTTCTGAAAGGTTTCCGCGTCGTGCGTTTCATGTTTGAACTCGAGCGAGCGATACGGCAGCTTGCCATAGCGATAAGCGAAGTAACTGTCTACCGGGCCGGTATATATCATTTCACGGAACGAGATCTCGTTAACGAGTTCGCGGTAGTCACAGTTCAAAACGATCTTAATGTTCGGGCTATCAAGCATGTTCTCAAACATCCGAGTGTATCCCTGTCGCGGCATTGCTTGAAAAGTGTCGGTAAAATAACGGTCGTCGCGATTTGTGCGAGTAGGCACGCGAGCTGTGACCGAGGCATCCAGTTCCGAGGGATCGAGTCCCCACTGCTTTTGCGTGTAGCCGCGAAAGAACTTTTCGTAAAGTTCGCGACCGACAGCGTTGACCACAACATCCTCGGACGTGCGGATGCGGTCCCGTTTCTCTCGTAGCTTTTCAAAAAAATCTTCAACTTCAAAAGCCGTCAGACTCAAACCGTAAAGTTTGTTGATGGTGTCGAGATTTATCGGAATCGGCAAAAGCATTCCGTCAACATTAGCCAAAACGCGGTGTTGATATTCGCGCCACTCGGTAAACTTTGACAAATATTCAAAAACGTCAGCCGAATTTGTATGAAAAATGTGCGGGCCGTAACGGTGAACCAGAATCCCGTCGTCGTTAAAGTGGTCGTAGGCATTTCCTCCGATGTGCGGCCGCCTGTCGCATATAAGCACCTTTTTGCCCGAACCATTTGCCAATCGTTCCGCAAGCACACTGCCCGCGAAACCCGCTCCTACAATCAAATAATCAAACATTTTTCTTTTCTCCCTGGTTCATCCAGCGGGCACTCGCCCGGCATTTCTCTCCTCGTACGAATATTAAGCTGCGACTGCCATCTGCCTAGACTCCAGGTTGGCAGCCAGCGTCGCATCGATAAGTTCCGACATGGCGGCATACGTTTTGTCCCACGACATGTCTTCTAGAAATCTTGCCGCGCGAATGCGGCGTTCATCAGCATCTTCCGCCATCGCCGCTTCGATTGCGGCAACGAACTCCCTCGCAGAGCTCGCAATATGCACAAGACCATTTTCACCATACGGCCTGACGACGTCGCGTATGGGCGTGGCCACAACCGGTAGACCTGCCGCTAGATACTCCGGCGTCTTCGTTGGGCTGATAAACTTTGTGGATTCGTTTAGCGCAAACGGCATCATCGCTACATCCCAAGTGCCGATATATTCGGGCAGCTCTCGATATTCTTTTCCGCCGAGATAATGAATATTTTCGATGCGCGGAAGGTCACTCTCGGCAATTTTTACCACGGGCCCGATCATAATGAAATGCCAATCCGGCCGCATTTCGGCGACATCGAGCAAAAGCTCAAGATCCGAACGCTCGTCAATCACGCCAAAAAATCCGATACGCGGATGCGGTACCGTGGATTGGTCCTGCGGGTCGCCCGTTACATCAAGCGCTCTCGAGAAATG
>JBHENZ010000112.1:0-5186 GCA_046261815.1 Pyrinomonadaceae bacterium
AATGATCAAGTTTATAAAAGCGTTCAAAGATCTTTGCATCATCGATTCGAAAGTCGCCCGAAATATCTATCGCTTTTACATTCACGGGCAAGGACGGAATTGCCTTCATCGCCTCGCCATGCGGCAGCGCGAAGAAGACGACATCTGTCTCGGTAAATTCGGCATAGTCGGTTGGAGCATTATCAAATACTAGCCCGGTGAGGCCTCGCAAATTCTGATGAACCGAGGCGACCTGTTTACCGACGTGTTCGTTGGCGGTCGTCAAGGTTACCTCGACGTACGGATGGAAAAGGAGAATTCGCAGCAGTTCGCTGCCGCCATAGCCGGATCCGCCGACGATCGCCGCTCTTATCTTTTTTCGCTCGTCACCCATCAAAATAAACTCAGCCGGATGCGGAGATATTTTTTCGGATTCTGGCGAAAGTCGTAGATTAATTTGGTTGTTTCGCTGGAAAACTGATTGATGTTCGACGCGGTTTGATTAATGTTGTTGTAAAGCGTTTCGTCGGTCATGAGACGGCCGATCGTTCCCTTGCCGGCTTGCGCATCGGCAATGATCAACTCGATGCGCGTTGCAGTCGCATTAAATTTTGCAAGTGTCTCGCGGGCATCGTTGTAAAGCTGCTCGTCCTTTAAAAAGCGGCCGGCACTTCCGCGGCCTTCGGCCAAATCGGTAGTGATTAATTTAAAGTCGTCGGCGATACTGTTGATCTTGGCGGCCGATGTGCGTAGGTCGATCACGGCCGCACGCGTTTCGTTATATAGTGCGTCGTCGGTTACGAATTTCCCCGCGGAGCCGCGGCCGGCCCGGATGTCGTTCGAAATCGATTCGAGCTGAGAGACGGTGCGGTTGAGACTGTTATATAGCTCGGGGTTATTGATCAGTTGCCCGGCTGTACCCTCGCCGCGGTTTACTTTTTCGAGCGTCGTTTGCAATTTAGTTACCGTCAAACGTGTTTCGGCAATCGTCGAATCGAGATTTCGATACAGTGATTCGTCGTTAACGATTCGGCCCAGCGTACCTTGCCCCTCATTGGCCTTCGTCAAAATCTCATTGGCCGGGATGGCCAGCCGATTGATCTGCTTAAGCAAATCGTTTCCCGTCGCAGTCAATTGATTTATCGAAACGGGCGTGGCCGACTCTAAAATGTGGTTCGGAGAAACGGGCGTTCCCGCCGCCGTTCCGGGCGTGATGTTGATTATCTTGTCGTTTGCCAAAACAGAGCTCGCGATCAGCTGGGCGGTTGAATCCGTACGGATCAAATCGGTGATCGGTTTCCCGTCAAGCTCTTGCGAGATCAGAAACTGAGCTTCGATTCGCTCAGCCGTTCCGGTTTCCGGCGACAGAAAACGCACGTCATCCACCTTGCCTATCGATACACCGGCAAGCTGTACGTCGGCATTCGGTCGCAGGCCGTCGGCACTCACAAATCTGGCTTTTAATCGCAGCTTTTCCTCGAACGGATTAAATCCACCAGTGGAGTTGATGATCAAAAATCCGAGAATCAGCAGCGCCACGAACACGAAAAGGCCTACACGCAACTGGCTAAAATTTAGAGTTTTCTGGCTTCTCGGCATATCAATTTAGTGTCCGCGGATGAAGCCGTGGATGTACGGGTCTTCGATACGATGAAGCTGTTCGTCTTTGCCGCTAAAAATAATCTGACCCTCACGCAGCATGATAACTTCCGTATTAATCAGGCACAAGCGTTTGCCCTCCCGTTCAAATACGACTGTTCCGTCTTCCTCAACGATAGCATACTCCGACGAAAGGTAATCGAGATTGTTCATCTCGTGGGTGACGAAAATCGATGAAACGTCTTCGATATCGCGAAGCTTGATCGCGAGCTCGCAAATAGTGCGGGCAGTCGGCGGATCGAGACCGGCCGTCGGTTCGTCAAAAAGTAAGATGCTCGGGCTGCCGACAAGTGCACGCGCAATTCCTACGCGTCGCCGCATGCCGCCGGAAAGTTCGCTCGGCATTTTATCGATGGCGTCCTCAAGATCGACGAACTGCAGCATGCGCAATACTTCCTTTTCGACTTCGTCCTCGTGCACCCGCGCCTCGTGCAGGCGATAGGCGACATTGTCGTAAACCGAAAGCGAATCGAAAAGAGCTCCTTCCTGAAATACCATCCCGATCTTTTTGCGAATCTTCAGCATTTCCGGCTCGGCGTATTCAGTGATTTCCTCGCCATCGATAAAGACCTGACCGCTGTCCGGTTTCAGCAAACCGAGAATCAAATTGATAATCGTAGATTTTCCGGTTCCCGAACCGCCGAGCACAACCTTTGTTTCGCCTTTCCGGACGGCGAAACTTATGCCGTCAAGAATAATCTGATCGTCGAAGGCGAGATGCACGTCACGAAACTCAATCGCCGGCACCATGCGATCTTGGTCGTCCATCGATTCGACGATCGGAATTTCCTCGCCGGGCGCTTCCTGCAATCCTTCGTCGATGATTTCGTCGCCGTAATCGTCTCTCATTCGAATTAGAAAATCACCGTGCCGAATATCGATTGCAAAATCTTGGACAAAAAGAAATCGGCCACGATTACAGAAATTGATGAAAGGACGACCGCGTCGGTTGTCGATTTACCGACGCCAACCGTGCCCCCCGTCGTGCTCAAGCCCTTATGGCACGAGATCGTGCCGATTATTAAACCGAAAACCAGCGGTTTGATAACTCCGCCGAGCAAATCGCCGACCGTTACGCCATTTCGAACGGAATTCATATACGTTCCCGTATCGAGTCCGTAGATATTTGCCGCGACCGCACCGCCGCCGATCAATCCGAATATGTCCGCCGCAACAGTTAGCAGCGGAAGAGCGATAATGAGCGCGGCGATTCGCGGCGTGACGAGCTTGCGAATCGGCGATGTTCCCAGTGCGCGCATCGCATCGATTTGCTGAGAGACAACCATTGAACCGAGCTCCGCCGAAATTGCCGAGCCGACGCGCCCGGAGACCATCAGGGCCGACAGGACCGGGCCGAGTTCGCGAATTAACGAGGTTGCAACGCTGCGGCCTGCCTGGCTCTGCGCGCCATAGTGTTCAAGCGTTGGATAAGCCTGCAAGATCAAAACACCCCCGGTGAAAAGGCCTGTGAGTATTACGATTGCAAGCGAGCCGACACCGATAAGATCAAGCTGGGTGATAAGTTCGGTAAAATAACGCGGTCGCTTGTATAGACCCGTAAACGCACGTGAAAGGAGCAAAGTACACTCCTGAAGCTCGAACAGGAATTTTTTCAAAAAATTCATTCAGCAGACGTGTGGGAAAAGGACGAACTGGAAACTATCTGCTAAAGGTTACAACGATATTTTTGAAACGACAAACAATCAGGCAGCCGCGAATCGTATGCTCGACGGCTGCCTTGAACAGCATTAACGAATAGGACGAATTTTACGTGCCGGGCGGCGGCGGCTGGCGATTGAACAGCCCAGGCGGTTTCAAACCGCGACGCATTCGTCGACGGTCGCGGAAATCTTCGCGACGTTCGTTGAAAGTTCGTCGAATCGAGCGAAACCGCGTGAGCTGTTCCGGTGAAAGAATCTTGCGAACGGCCAACTCGCTGGCAAAGCGTATGCGAGCGACTTCGGCCTGTGCCAATTGAAATTCACGCAGGCGCATTTGGACCTCGGAATCGCTGGCGGCATCGCCGTAGATCGCGGCGTCGAGATTACGGACGGCTTGGCGCATTCGCTGCTGTGCCGTCTGAATCAGCGGACGCCGCTCTTGATTAATTTGCCGGATTTGCTGCCGCTGTTCGGGTGAAAGGGCGAGTTCGGCCATTAGGTTCGGACGCACGCGACGCGACGGGTGTTCGTCAGCCGCGACATCGTCTTGTCCTAATACGGCCACGCCGCAGGCCAGAACAAAAATGCTGCACAACGTGAACTGGAATAGATTTGCAGTTTTCATGATCCTAAACATTAGTCGCTTGAGCCGACCGCATCGAACAAATCCGTAAGACGCAACGTGTTATCTTCTTCATCAGCGAAATCGTTCAACCGCGGCGGTTTCGCAGCGCTGCGTGTTCGTCCCGCGAGCTGACTGCGAACTGGTTGGGCGGCTTTAGCGGGAACCGGCCGCACGGACTTAGCCGCGACGCGGGTCGGCCCCTTTACTGGCTTAGCCTCAGTATGTTTCGCCGCAACTTCCGCAGTTCCGAACTTCTTCCCATCGGTCGAGCGGTCGAGCGATCCCACAATCTCGAGTTTTTCCGCAACCGACGTCATAGAAGGCCGCTCGACAAGATTATCAGGAGGTTCGACAATGGCCGTTTCGTTCGCCCGCGGCCGCATCGAGACCATGGCGAACGCAATCCCAACGAATACAATTAGAACCGCGGCCATGCCCCACGTTGGCGAGAACGAAACTCCGGCTCGCAGCCGGTCGAATAACGAGTGCGCGCTCGCAATAGTTGCATCTGAAATCTCGAAGCGCGGCGTTGCGAGCGGCGAAAACTTAACTCGACGCCAGTCAAACACTTCGAATCGTGCCTGCGAAACAGCGGCAAGCTCATCAACGCAGATGTCGCAATTCGCAAGATGATCTTCGAAATGCGCTACCGCGGCAAGATCGAGCTCGCCATAAACATAGGTGAGCGTCGTTTCACCAAGCGGGCAATTCGTCATTAAGTTAGTATCTTTCATCATAGCCACACTAATGAATTTCAAGCGGCACGCGCTCGAGCTTCGATCTCAACTGTTTGAGGGCCGTGTAAAGACGACTCTTCACGGTGCTCAAGGGGATTTCGAGCGTGTCCGAAATCTCCTGAAATGTCATTTCCTCAAACTCTTTCATCACAATTACTTCTCGCAAATCGATCGGAAGCGAATCGACGGCCCGGCGGACGATAGTGTGCCGCTCGCCTTGTTCCGTGGACACGGCGGGCGAGCCGGCACTCGATGCAACGAAAACGCGTTCGTCTTCATGCTTATCATCGTCTAAAAACTCTTCTGCCCTCGTCTTCAAACGCCGTTTCATCGTCAGGCACTGGTTGACGGCTATACGATGCAGCCAGGATGAAACCTTTGAATCGCCGCGGAATCCGCCGACGTTTCGAAAGGCCGAAACGAAAGCCTCTTGCGCGGCGTCGCGGGCGTCGTCTTCGCGGCCAAGCATACCGAAGCAAAGGGCGAAAATCTTCCGCTCCCATCGTTTTACGATCTCGCCAAAGG
>JBHENZ010000113.1:0-5383 GCA_046261815.1 Pyrinomonadaceae bacterium
CGTCGGCAGCCGCTGACACCAATTTTTTCGATTCGGTTTCGATCACTTATCCCCGCAAATTTGCTGCCGATGCAAACAAAATTTCGTTCTTCACGCAGAATTATCGCGGTGCTGTAATTGATGGATTTACATCGGCGAATGTTCGTTTGTTCGACGTCACGGACAGGGCCAATCCCATTTCGGTCCGAAATCTGGCTATCGAGCCGCAGGGCAGCACGTTTCGCGTTATCTTGCCGCCTGCTCCGCGCGGTCGCGTGTTTTTCGGCCTGGACGACAGCATGCTGCTCTCGCCCGTTTCGGTAACTGCGAATAATCCGGATCTTATCGCTACCTCGGGCCACGCAGCGAACCTTGTGATTCTTTCGTACAAGGACTTTCTTACGCAGGCCGAAGCCTGGGCCGCTTACCGCCGATCGCAGGGAGCGTCGGTTAAAGTCATCGAGTTATCCGAAATCTTCGACGAATTTTCATACGGCACCTTTAACTCGACTTCGATTCGCGAATTTTTGCGTTACGCCGTGCAGAATTGGCAGACGCCTCCGGGATATGTCTTGCTAATTGGCGATGCATCCTACGACGCACGCAATTATGAGGGATTGGGAAGGTTTAACCTGATGCCGAGCCGCCAGGTTCCGACCGTCTACTTGGAAACGGCCAGCGATGAATGGTTCGGCGACTTTGACGGCGACGGCTTGTCGGAGCTCGCCATCGGACGTGTGCCGGCGCGAACCTCGGAAGTCGTGACGACAATGCTCAATAAGGCCATGACCTTTGAAAGCGGCCTTAATAATCCCTTGAGCCGCGGCGCTTTGTTCGCGCACGATTTGCCGATCGGTTACAACTTTGAAGCGATGACTCAACGTTTGCTCAGCCAGTTACCTAACACCACGCCGACTTCCGTAGTGGGCCGCGGGCAGGCCAATGCAACCGCTAACTTAATCGCCGAGATCAATACAGGAAAGTACCTGGTCAATTATTCCGGCCACGGTGCGACCGGCACCTGGGCGAGCAATGACTTTTTCAACGTTACGATGGTTCCGCAGTTGGCTAACACCAGCAACCCGTCGATCTTTACAATGCTGACGTGCCTGAACGGCTTCTTTCATAGTCCGATTTTCGACAGCTTTGCCGAGGTTCTCGCCAAAGCGAACAACGGCGGAGCGGTCGCGTCGTGGGCCTCAACCGGCGAAACCACGCCGGACGTGCAGGAATTCATGGCTCAGCGATTTTTTAACCGGATCGGTTCAGGAGACATCACGCGGCTCGGCGATTTGATAAAGGACGCCAAGACTCAGGTCCATGGGGGCACGGACGTTCGGCTCTCCTGGGTCTTAATCGGGGATCCGATGCTTAAGGTTAAATAAAGAAAAAAGGCGTCCCGATCGGGACGCCTTTTTTTAATCTATTTAGTACTCGCGGCAGGAGTCGAACCTGCGGCCTCTTGCTCCGGAGGCAAGCGCTCTATCCACTGAGCTACGCGAGCAGAAAATCGATGATACCACTTTCTGTTGCTAATTTCGCGGTTGAATAGTAACCGATTTGATTCGAACCGGCTCGACCGGCCGCTCGCGTTCTTTAGGTTCGACACCGGCGACGGTGCGTACGTTATTCATACCGTCGATCACCTTGCCGAATATCGTGTACCTATTGTCAAAGCCGGCCTCGCGTTTCAAAGTGATAAAAAACTGCGAATTTGCCGAATTGACGTCTGTGCTTCGTGCGGCGCCCACAATCCCTGTGTCGTAGGGGATGTCTGAGAGTTCGGCCGGAACATCAGCTTTCGCCGATTTGCCCGATCCGTCGTTTCTCGGTTCTGCATCTTTTGAAAGCGGGTCTCCGGCCTGAATCACCGACTGATTTACGCGATGAAACGTCGTGCCGTTATAGACGCCTTCGCGGGCAAGTTCCTTAAATCGGGCAACCATTTTGGGCGCGATATTAGAATAAAGCTCGATTTTTATCGCTCCGTACGCCGAGGGATTTTCCATTTCTATCACCGCGATCTCATTGTCGGCAATCGGCTGAACACCGCGTTTGATTTCTGCGTTCGCCGCTGTCTGGTTTGTATTTGAAGCGCCGCCCCCGCATGTCGTGAGCAGAAAGACGCAGGATATAATCCAACTTAACACAAAGGTTTTCATCATTTAATCGTTCGGGCTTTCGAGAATTAAGGTCACCGGGCCGTTGTTGACCAGCTCGACATTCATCATCGCTCGAAAGCGGCCTGTCTGAACATCATTCATCTTGCTGCGGGCCTCGGCGGTAAATAAATCATAAAGCTCTTCGGCTCTCTCGGGCGGTGCCGCGTCGATAAAAGACGGCCGACGGCCCTTCCGCGTATCGCCGTAAAGAGTAAACTGCGAAGCGATTAGCAATCCGCCATCTATATCCAGAAGCGACCGATTCATTTGGCCGGCATCGTCCTCAAAGATACGAAGGTGAACAATTCTGTCGACGAGATACGATACGTCACGAGGCTGATCGAACCTACTAACGCCAACCAACACGAGCAGGCCGGCACCGATCTCGCCGGTAACTTCACCGTCGACGGTCACCTTGGCACGCGAGACACGCTGTACGACGGCTTTCATGCGGGTGTCAAAAACTACTGAACGCAATGCATTCTGAAAGATAATGAGTACTTACGAATTAGTAATTACGATAAAAACACCACTATTCCTCGACATACACGCGGTTCATCACCACCTGCTCCACCGGCTTGTCTTTATGATTAGTTTCTACGTCGGCGATTGAATCGACAATCGATTGCCCTTCGGTAACTTTTCCGAATTTCGAATAGCTCGGAGGCAGCGGGTAATCGACATGCATTATAAAGAACTGCGAGCCGTTCGTGTTCGGGCCGGCGTTGGCCATCGCGACGGTGCCTTTTTCGTAAACGCCCGAATACAGGTCTGAGTCGCGGTCGATCTCGTCGTCGAATTTTCCGCCCCACGCCGATTCTCCGCCATAGCCCTCGCCGAGCGGATCGCCACCCTGGATCATAAAATTTTTGATCACGCGATGAAAGATAACTCCGTCGTAATAGCCTTTTTCTGCAAGCAGCCGAAAATTCTCGGTCGCCTTCGGCGCGTCCGATTCGAGCAGCTCGAATTTGATTGTCCCTTTGTTCGTCTCGATAACCGCTGTTCTATTGGCCACCTTTTGATTTTCTCCTATTTGATTTTCACGACCGGCTGATCGGGATGAGAGCGGAATTGTGGATGATTTTGCGATTGTTGCAACCAACAATTAAATCCAGTACTTCGAGCACCGTCGGGCCGATTAGTACTTCATCCCATAAAAGCATTGCTCCTCGGTTGTTCGTCTTCCGATTATTTCAAACATAATCGGCTCAGTTAGATCGACAAGCTCATTTCGCTCGTCAGCGTACTCGGCGATTCTCTCCCGTCGAGTTATGGCCCAAGCTCGGCCATAACGTTCTGTGGAATTACCGAGGGAGGCGGCCCCAGACTCTACCAACGCATCAGTTTCGTAGGTGCGAACGGAAGTCGGATCAGTCTGACCGTGCCGCGCTCTATCAAGCGCGCTCGTCAATGTAACTTTTATCCGAACCTCGCCCATAGTCTCTAATCATTCAAAATAAATCGCTTAATCGCATCGGCCACGCCGCCTTCGTCGTTACTTAATGTTGTATAGAATTCCGTGCGTTCTAGCAAACTTGGGTCGGCGTTTCCCATTACAACCGGCGTGCCCGCAAACTCAAGCATTTCAAGATCGTTAAAGTTATCGCCGATGGCCATTACATTTTTAGCGGTTAGACCATTAGTTGCCGCCAGCTTTTCGAGACCGACACCTTTCGAGGCATCCAGCGGAAGAATATCGAGCAGCGTAAAGTCTAGCTTTGGATAAACGGTCGCAAGGAGATTCGTCAAACCGTTTAGCTGGGCGTCGAGCATCGTCTGCATTCTTGCCATCGAATCGCAGCCGCCGGAGAAAGAGATATGTATTACATCGAGTTTCGGCACCGTCGTTTGCAGATTCTCGACATGCACTACCGAGTTCTCGGCGTCCTTGCCGTGCAGGCGCTTAGACCAACTAATGTATTTTCGCAACGGCAAATTCTCTTCCGACACGCAATCGTAATACATCGATCCTACGCCGTGCGGATCGGCACTGACTAACGCGTCGCCGCCGAGCGCCTTTCCGACCCGCACAACCTCCGCCGCGGTTTCTTTAGATAGCAAGGAAAATGCGACCGTCTCGCCACTCTGAGCAAACTTCAAAAGCGCACCGTTGTGAGTGATCAGCGGAGCGTTCAACCCCGCCTCGATCCCCACCGGCCGCGCATCTCGAAATCGTCGTCCTGTCGCGATGGTGACAAGTACACCCGCTTCTTCGGCCTGTCGGATAGCGTTTAGGTTCTTCTCTGGAATCTTGCCCTGCGAGTTCAGCAGCGTTCCGTCAAGATCGAGGGCGAGTAACTTAATCATCAAGTGTAAATGCGGAGTATTCCAATTACTTTTATTGACTGTTTCGTAATGCTTCGCGTTCCTTCTCCAGCCACCTTTGATACTCGGCCTTTCCACGCTCGAATTCTGCCGCCGAAGCGTAAAACCAATGCGAGCCATCGTTGAGCTGAACGTTCCGAACGTAGTAAATATAATCGGTCTCGGCCGGATTCAACGCCGCCAGGATCGCGCTTTCGGATACAGACGAAATCGGTCCCGGCGGCAGGCCGGCGTACTTGCGGGTGTTGTAGGGCGAATCGGAATCGAGATCGCTTCGATGGATCGTGCCGTCCCAACGGTTTTCCATTTTCGCGATGTAAACGGCTGTTTGATCGATTCCAAGCGCAATACCTTGCCGCAGCCGATTATAAATCACGGAAGCAACGATCGGCCGCTCGGCTTCCACACCGCTTTCCGTTTCGATTAGCGATGCGATCGTAACGATCTGATGCGGCGTAAGATTTATCTCCCGCGCACGTAGGGTCCATTCCGGTTTCCAGACTTTTTTGAACTGCTGAACAAGCGCGGAAACTACCGATTCGTGCGTCGAGCCGCGTGGAAAATTATAGGTACTCGGGTACATGTATCCTTCGAGGTTCTTCGCTTCCGGGGCAAGGTCGCCGATCGATTTCGAGTCGTCCATCAATTGCAGCAACTGCTTTTCGGCGGACGGACCCTCGGTGGAAAAGCGTTCTGCCACTCGTTTCGCAATATCGAAACGGGTGAATCCCTCAGGAATCGTCAGCCTGATCGTTTGCGTCTCTCCCTTTTCAAGCTCTTTGAGTATCTGCAACGGCGTGATCGGCGAATCAAATTGATACTCGCCCGCTTGCAATTTCGACGCATCGCCGAGCGTTCGCAGATAAATCTTGGTTGCCGACGGATTTGCCAGTATGCTTTCCGCGGCAAGTTTG
>JBHENZ010000114.1:0-13858 GCA_046261815.1 Pyrinomonadaceae bacterium
ATGTTAGGCAGATTCGCGAGCAAATCGCGCATTCTCGCATCCGCATCGTCACGCTGTTTTTCCAGCTCGGTCTGCTTTTCTTTTAACCCGGCAACTTCTGCTTTTTTCGACTCAGCCTCGTCGCGTTTCTCAGTTTGCATCAACGCACCGATTTCCTTACTCGCCGCGTTGCGCTGCTGATTGATGCTGTCGGTCGCGATAATCACGCGGCGGCGCTCGGCGTCAAGTTCGGCGAAGGCGTCGAGTGCATCATCCGGAGCGTTACGAGCGACCAGAGCCTCGCGCACTTTTTCGAGATTCTCACGGACAAAATTGAGATCGAGCATAAATAAGACTCAGTGTTCAAGGTGAAGCTTGAACTCTGAACGCGTTTGTTTAGTCGCGCGATTTCACCTAACATTATTCTAAAATTATTAGCCGTCCGAGCCACATCTCTGGAACGCTCGCGGAGGCAAAGTCATAATTTAACAGCGATTTTATGAATCAGAAAATTCGCAAAGCGGTTTTTCCGGCGGCCGGGCTGGGGACACGGTTTTTGCCGGCGACAAAGGCCTCGCCGAAGGAGATGCTGGCGCTGGTCGACAAGCCCCTAATCCAATACGCGGTCGAAGAGGCGGTCGCGTCGGGAATTGAATCGGTGCAGATCATCACGAACCGAGACAAAGCGGCGATCGAAGACCATTTTGATATCTCGTTCGAGCTCGAAGAAAATCTGCGCGCCAAAGGGAAACAAGAGCTTCTTGAACAGGTGCGGGCGATTTCCAAACTCGCGAGGGTCAGCTACACCCGACAAGGGCAGGCACTCGGACTTGGCCATGCGATTTATCAGGCAAAGGACTTTGCCGCGGGTGAGCCCTTTGCCGCGCTTTTACCCGATGACGTGATCGATGCAGAAAAACCTGCCTTGAGGCAGATGATCGATGTATTCGAGAGGTATGACGCGCCCGTGGTCGCGACGATACGGGTAGAGGGCGAGGCAATTTCTAGGTTCGGAGCAATCGACGCAGAAGAGGTCTCGCCGAATGTTTTTAAAGTTCGTGACATGGTCGAGAAGCCGCCACTATCCGAAGCGCCGTCTGATCTCGCCATCATCGGGCGGTATATCTTCACGCCCGATATTTTCAGCGCGATCGAGCGGACGAAACCTGGTGCCGGTGGCGAGATTCAAATCACCGATGCAATGCGTAACCTGCTGAAGGAACGGCCGATTTACGCCCTAAAACTGGATGGAATTCGTCATGACGCCGGTGATAAATTGGGTTTTTTGATCGCGACGGTGGAATTTGCGTTGAAAAGGAATGACTTAGGACCGGAGTTCAGGGAGTATTTGAGATCTTTAAATTTGTAGAAGTCGGTTTAGCCTTAACGGCGGCCGTAATTTAGTCCGGGCATCGCCCCGGACAGATTCCCAACACGACACCCGCTTGACTGCTGCCAACCGCGTGCCGATTTACCAATCTTCCTCGCCTTCCGGCTGCTGTGCGGCGACCATTTCGCCCGCAAAGGCCCAGACCTTTTTCTTCCAGTCGCGCATTCCCTCGGCTAGCGAGAGGGCGACCTGCGGGTGGGCCGCGTTGCGTTCCAGGCGGATCACCTCCGCCTTGACAGATACTTCGTCATCCGGATTTTCGGTGACGGTCAATTGGACCTTCGATCCGACTGTCGGCAGCCTGCGCGGCAGATAAACGAGCGTGCCGGCCTGGCCCACATTTTCGGTTAATCCTTCTTCGATAATTTCGTTTCCGCCCTCGTCCTTCCACCTGAGGCGGATGGGAAACGAAACTGCAAATCTTTCACCCTGGCGGCGATCCTGCATAGCGAAACCTCGATTTAATATTCTTGATTCGAGCAGCCGAATTGCTCTTTGAGATGTGCTCGGATGCGAGCCTAGAGAGGTTACCACAAAATGGGAAAAGCGCGCCATTAATTCTTTATAAAACACGAAGGGCTTATCCAATTAGGACTTGCGGATTTGCATCTTTTGGACAAACCCTCTCGAATGCGTTACCATCAGAAACATGCTCCGGTTCGCGGTCGGGCGGAGACAGGCGGAATTGGCCGCCGTTTTAGTCCTCAACTAAAGCACGCTACAACCAAATTGGTTCTAGAGAAAAGGGGTAATTTCTGCCTCTCTTTGTGCCCTTTGTTGCGGGCGAAAAATTGACAGGAGAATAACAAATGACAAATCTCGTTAGAGGAGGCGTCATTCTGTCGCTTCTCGGATTGTTTGCAACGGTTTTTGCAGACACGATGGCAACAGGAAACGCTCTCAGTATGACGAATGAAGCATTCGCAGCAGAGGTAAATACAGGAATTATCGAAGAAGAAGAAACCGAGGCAGTTACAGACGACAAGAAAAAATTAGTTAAGAAAACGGTTTATGAAAAATCGGTGGTGGCACCGGTTGCGGCGGCGGGCACATTAGTCAAGTCGTCAGCTTTTAATAGAGGTTCTTTTACAGCCACAGCTTATTGCCTAAAAGGCCGGACTGCGATGGGGCACGGAGTCCGACGCGGTATCATCGCCGCCGATCCGAGAGTTTTGCGTCTAGGTTCGCGAATCAGTCTCGGAGCCGGAGCCTACAGCGGCCAGTATCTGGTCTCCGATACCGGCGGCAAGATCAAAGGCAAGAAAATTGACATCTGGGTCGCCAATTGTGCCGAAGCTAGACGTTTCGGCCGCCGAACGGTCCATGTCGGTTCTTTATAATCAAAATCGAAGAATAAAAACTGAATATCAAAAAAACGAAACCGCCTGCAGAATGATCCGCAGGCGGTTTTTCTGTTGAAAAAGTGCAGGAGCGAGCCCGCACGCAAGTTAGAGCGGAAAATTCAACTCGATCATTCCGCCCTTACTTACGTGCGGCCTTCTGTATTGGTAGCGTCGAGGGTGCCTTTGCGGGGAAAGTGGAGAAGGATACCGAGAAGGCCGAGGGCGATCCAGAGGAAAAAGTATTGGTAGTCGAAAGCGAAGGCGAGGATGACGCCGAGGATCGTGCTGCCTTCGCACAGGGCGGAACCCAGAACGAGGCCGGTTTGTACGCATGTGGCGTCGTGGTCCGCGACAGAGCGGGCGAGATATTGATTGCGAAAGACGAACGAGAGTATCACAAGGAGAATCGCCATGACGGCGAAAGCGACGACGATCAACGGGTTTTCGCCGAGCAGAGGGCGGGCGGCGTCAAGCTGGTAGATTTCCGGTTTTGAAAAATATATCAGGATGAGGAAAATTACCTGCGATAGGAGCAGCGACAACCAGAGGATTACGAGCGTTTGATATTTTACTTCTATTGGCTTTCGTTTGGGTTTCATTTGCTTAATTAATTCTTTAAACGGTGGTGTTCAGATTATCGGGAGCCGCTTCATCTTCCTCAATCTTTTTCAGTGGGCGGAACGCACCACAGAAGGGACGAAGAAGAACAATCCGGATTAGTCTGTCGCGTCGAGCTCTTCTTCGAGGAGCTGCCGCTGGTAGAGCGCGGCGTATTCGCCGCCCGCGGCAAGGAGCTCTTCGTGGTTCCCGCGTTCAATTATCCTACCTTCGTCAAGCACGCAGATAAGGTCGGCGTCTTTTATTGTCGAAATGCGGTGCGAGACGATAAGCGTAGTTCGATTTTCGCGCACGCCGCGAAGATTTCGCAGGATCTTTTCCTCGGTATACGTATCGACGGCCGAAAGGGCATCGTCGAGAATCAAAATTCGCGGATCGCGCATCACGGCGCGTGCGATCGCCGTACGCTGTTTCTGCCCGCCGGATAACGTTAGCCCTCGTTCGCCGACGAGCTGCTCGTATTGAGAGGGAAACTCTCTAACGTCATCTGCAAGGCCGGCGATCTCAGCGGCTTTTTCGATGGAGATAGTCGAACCGGTGAGGCGCGGAGACGCAGAGTCAGTACCGACCGTGGCAGCGGGTGGTTGGACGCTGTCAAGTTCCAAGTTCCGAGTTCCAAGTTTCATCACCCAACTCGGAACTTTGAATCTGGAACTCGGAACTTTTCTCGAACCCCCTGCTACCGCATGTCCCGACACGAGCCGTCCGTCCTCCGCGTCTCGGCGTCTCGGCGGTGAATTTTCCTCAATACCAAAAGCAATATTTTGGCCGAGTGTGTCACTAAACAAAAAAGTTTCCTGCGGAACAAAACCGATCGCGCGGCGAAGCTGCCGAATCGGGTAATCGCGCAAGGGGCGGCCGTCGATAAAAATCGAATTCGCGGGAGCGTCGAGAAGACGCGGAACGAGGCTAACAAGCGTCGATTTTCCGCTCCCGGTTTTGCCGACGAAGGCAACCGATTTGCCTTGCTCAATCCTTAGGTGGATGTCTTCAAGAACCGGCTTTCCGTTGTAGGCAAAAGTAAGATCGCGAAACTCGATCGCGCCGCGAATCGGTGGTTGGGCGACGGTTCCGGGCTCGTCCTTGATTGAAGAATCGATGTCGAGCACTTCGTTGAATCTTTTTAGAGAAGCCGTGCCGCGTTGATATAGATTAACGACATAACCAAGAGCGATTAAATACCAGATCATTCGCTGCAAATATAAAATGAAGGCCGTAAAATCCCCCGCAGTGATCTCCCCTCGAACGGCCATCGGCACGCCGACCGCGACGATGATCACGAAACCCAAACCGATAAAAAAGAAAAGCAGCGGCCGCATCGCCGCGGCGTATTTTACGAGCAGCAAATTGCGACGGGCGTATTCGCGATTAAGGACCTGAAACTGCTCGATCTCAGAATCTTCCTGCGCATAGGCGCGGACGACCCGGACGCCCGTCAAGTTTTCCTGCGCGCGAGCTGTGATGTCGGCAAAAAATTCCTGAATTTTTTCGAAGCGTTTGTGAATCTGCTCGCCAAGTATTTTCACCGTTAGCGAAACAAGCGGCATCGGGATCAGCAGCAGCAGCGTCAGCGTGACCGAGATGTTGAGAAGAATCGGCAGGGTGATCGCTAAGGCGAAAACTGCCTGAAACGTATAGAGAATCATCGGCCCGACGATTTGCCTTATCGCGGATAGGTCGTTGGTCGCCCGGGCCATAAGATCGCCGACGCGCGTTTGCTGAAAATACTCGAGCGGCTGGTGGACGAGCGTCGCGTAAAATTCGTCGCGCATGTCAAACTCGATGTGCCGCGACGTGTTAATCAGCAGCCGTCGTTGCAAAAAGAGAAATACGCCGCTCAGAAAGTTAACCGCCAGGATGACGACGGGATAGACGACGATTTTTTCCCAAGTGACTGCGGCCGCCAGATCATCGACCGCCATCCCGACAAGATATGGGACGAGCAGGCCGAAGACCATCGAAATCAGAATGCAAAACACACCCAGAGCTACATACCATTTGTACGGCCGGAAAAATCGTGCAAATTTTCGAAGCTGTTCCATCAAAATCCTAAATTTTCGTATACGTCGAGATCGCCGTGGCAATCAATTTTTCGTCTTCACTTGCAACCTCGGCCGAAACGGTGAAAATCCGCTTTCCCGCGCGGACGATCTTTGCACGACAAGTCACGCGGCCATTCGTATGCGGGCGTAAGTAATGCACCGTCAAATCGATGGTCGCGGTCGCCGCGCCGGGCTCGATGCGCGTCATCACGGCAAAGGCCATCGTCGTGTCTATCAGCGTAGCCGTCACGCCGCCGTGCAGAACGCCGCTCGGCTGTCGCAAATCGTCGCGCATATCAATGGCGATCACCGCTTCGTTCTCACTCATGTCAAGCAGGCGCATTCCCATCAATCGGCCGAACGGCAGATTGTGCAGCCCTTCGGCGGCAAGCCGCATGTGTTCTTCGCTAATCATTTGTTAATTAGGCGCGCGTGCAAGACGCGAAATCGCAAAATAGCAGTTTGTCGGAAATCAGCTCAAATCTCAATGCGAACTGTTGGAGTGGTTGACAAAGTCATTCGAAGTATCCGAATTTAACTAAGGCTCTGAATGAATCTTGCGGTCTGGCAAATTATATATCTTCTCGCCGGCGCGGTAATTCTGCCGATCGCGCCGTTTTTGTATTTGCAGGGTCAATACACGAGACGCAAAATCGGACTTATTGCCGGCCCGGAAGGCGAAACTACCGGCTCGACGGGCAAAGGTGACCTCCCGGCAAGCCTCTTCGTGCTGGGCGAATCGACCGTCGCCGGGCTTGGTGCCGCAACGCACGAAAAAGCGCTTGCCGGACAGTTTGCGAAGCAGCTTTCACAACGGATCGGTAAGCCGGTGCGATGGACGGTCATCGGCCGAAACGGTGTCACGGCGAAGCGAACGATCGAGGATCTCTTGCCGCAGATGCCAAACGAGAAGTTCGATTTTATTTTTATCGGACTTGGCGGCAACGATGTTCTGAAGCTCAGCAGTCCGCGAAAATGGCGTCGAGATATGACGCGGCTGATCGGTATGCTGCGTTCGAACAATCCGGATGCCGTGATTTTTCTGTCAAACTGCCCCATGATCCGATGCTCGCCCGTTATCCCGCAGCCGATCAAATTTATTTTGTGGGAGCTCTCCAAGTTGCACGATGCGAATATTAAAGAGCTAACGTCGCGGATGAATAGAGTTTATTACTACCACCAACCACGCGAGCTTAAGGTCGAAAACTTTTTCGCGGACGGTATTCATCCATCCGAGCAGGGCTACGCAGATTGGTCGGAAGCGATGATGAAATTTTTTGACGATTATTACAAATGGCGCAACGTCTAACCTCGCCCGACGAAATAAAACAATCGATCGATCTTAGCTTGGAGTGGCTCCTAGTGCGTGAATCGGGTCGAGCGTTCTCGTTGCGGCGAACCGAAATCGACGTCTCGGTCGATCGCGGCAAAACGCTTTTCGATTTTGTCGATGAGACGGGCTGCCGCACCATGCGGCTTTTTTCAGCCGAGCTCGAGGATGGGCAGATTTGTCTCGAAGTCGGCTCGATTTTTGGTCGTGAGATCGAGCAGATGCGACTAGTTTCGCGAACGCCGGCCGCCGAGTTCAGGTTGAATGTCGAGCTGGCAAGGCTCGAGAAAGCAGATGAGATTGCAAAATTAATCGCCGACGCTTTTCCGAAAACAAAATTTGCACGAATCGATTTGAACCGCGAAAACGGCCGCCTCGCGCAAATTTCCACTACTGACGAATTAAAGAATCAGATCGTCGTCGTTGCCGATGTGACCGGTCAGCTCACGCACGAACTTTTGCTTACCACGTCCGCATTCTTGCTGAGAGAGCTGCAAAACAGAAAGAACAAGCCGGTGTCGGAAATATGGCTTGCGGCCGAGAAAAGACAAGCCCGGCTGCTTCGAAAACTTCGCGCGCTTCTGGGCGCACGCGAGCAAAATAGATTTCGAATTTTCGAGATTCGCCGCACCAACGAGCCTATCGAATTTGCCGAGATGACAAAGCTTCGTCCCGGCACCATCTGGCGTGAAAAAGCGAAAAAAATCGTTCTGCCGATGAGCGCCGAGTCGAGCGAAACTGCTCGGAAGATCATCGATCTCGCGCCCGAAAAGGTCGACGTGGTTTATTCGAAGCACGGTGAAACGCTGCGGTTTCACGGACTGCCATTCGCCCGCGTGCGAAGGCTGTTGGGCAAAGAGAAGGGGTGGTTCGGCGTTGAGCGTGAGCGTCGTGTGCTGGATCAGGAAAGCTGGCCGGAACTCGCCACCCTGATCGACGAATTAAGCACCCAGCGAACGGCCGCGAACGAGCATCGACGACATGCACTGTTTCGCGCGGCCCCCGAAGCATGGCTCGAATCCATACTTCGTCGAAACATCAAGCTGCTCGATGCAAACCTCGTCCTATCGCCTTTGTACAACCAGTTTCGCACGTCGTCGGACAAAATAGATATGCTGGCGATTCGCAAAGACGGCCGACTTGTAATCATCGAGCTGAAAACATCTCCGGACAGGGAAACGGTTTTTCAGGCGGCGGATTATTGGCGAAAAATCGAGCTACAACGCCGGCATGGCGAGCTGCAGCGAGCAGGCGCATTCGGCCAGAGAAAAATCATCGATAAACCGGCGCTTGTCTATGTTGTTGCGCCGGCATTGAGCTTTCATCGCGACTTTGAGTTTTATGCGCGAATGCTCAACCGCGAAATCGAGCTGTGGCGCTTCGAGCTGCACGAAGACTGGCGAAGAAAAATAAAAGTCGTTGGGCGAGCGAATGTTAAAGAGAGTTTCAGATGATAACTAGCGACCCGGCGCCGCAGAAGGTACTTTTTCGTCTGGAACGAACTTGTAACCGACGCCACGCACCGTCAACAGATATTGTGGCTTGGTCGGTTCGTCTTCAAGATACTTTCTAAGACGGACAATAAAGTTGTCGATCGCTCGCGTATCAGTATCTTCCTGCAGACCCCAGACCTTTTCGAGAATCGTCTTCCGCGAAACGGTTGTGCCGGCATGCTCGATCATATAACGGAGCAGCTTCATTTCCATTAAGGTCAGCTGTGTAATTTTGTCGCCGTCACGCAGCTCGAGATTTTCGAAATCAATAGTTTTTCCGTTGACGATTGGCGTGTCGGCAGTCGGCTTTTGGATCGATGTATTCGCCCATTGGCTGCGGCGAAGCAGCCCATTCAAACGGGCGAGAAAAATCTGTAAATCGAAAGGCTTCGGCAAATAATCATCCGTCCCCGCCGCGAAACCATCCAGCACGTCTTCAGGCCGTCCGCGGGCCGTGAGCATTAAAATCGGCGTAAAATCGCCGCGCGCGCGTAATTGACGTGCGACTTCGAAACCATCGAGTTTGGGCAGCATCACGTCGAGCACAACGGCGTCAAATTGGTGTTTCACGGCGGCAGCGAGCGCTGTCTCGCCATCCTCGGCAAGGACCACGTGGTATCCTTCGGCCTCAAGGTTAAATTTCAAACCGTCTGCCAAATGCTGCTCGTCTTCGACGATTAAAATTCTCATCACGCTATCGGAAGCCGGACGAAAAAAGTGCTGCCGAATCCCTTACCGCGACTTTCGGCCCACACTCGCCCGCCGTGTTTTTCGATGATCGACTTTACGATTGCAAGACCGAGGCCGGTGCCTCGCTGCTCACCCGGTGCCGCGCGATAGAAACGGCGAAAGATGCGTTTCAATTCTGCCGGGTCGATACCGACACCGTTGTCTTTCAAGACAATGTCGATATTGTTTTTCAGTGTCGACCTTTTCGCGCGAATAGAAATTTTCGGCGTATCCGCAGAATATTTAACGGCGTTATCCAGCAAATTCGTGAAAGCCGTCTGCAGCTCGTCGCGGTCACCGATAAGCTCCAGCGGCTCGCTCGGCTCGGAAAGGCGGACAACGCCGTCCGCAAGGTGATAACGCGACCGAACAAGTGCGATCGCCTCGCTAAGCACGCCGCCGATCTCGATTCGCGAAAGGCTCACCTGGCGCTTTTTCTCTCTCGTCCGTCCGGCTTGCAGCACCTGTTCGACGGTCATCAACAGCCGGTCGTTATCGGCCATCATTATCTCGTAAAACTCTTCACGTTTTTCAGGCGAGAGGTCTCGGGCCCGCAAGGTGTCCAGATAAAGCTTAATCGATGCGATGGGCGTTTTCAGCTCATGGGTGACGGCATTGAGGAACGCATCATGTTGTTCGTTTCGGCGAATCTCGCGGACGAGAAATATCGTGTTAAGAATTAATCCGGTAATGATCAGTGCAAAGAAGATTATGCCGAGCACGAGAAATACTACTTGGCGAAGATTCAGAATGATCCAACCGATATTGAGCGCAACGGCAAGCACCGTGAGGCATATACCGAGAACGAGAAAGAAGATCGCTGTCTTTCGCCGGCGCATGATTCAAGATAAAAGTAAAAAGGAAAAAGGAAAAGGGCAAAGGTGAGAAACAAGAATTCTCACCTTTGCCCTTCTCGCTTTTGCTTATCGCTTCAGGCGGCCTCGCGCAGAGGCTGAAGCTCGGCGTTTTTTTCTTCCTTGTCGCTGTAGGCAAATACTTCGCTGACAATTCCCAGTTTTTCCAGCACGTAAATTTGCATCCAGTTTGGATCAAATTCATACCAAGCGAGTCCGTGCTTTGCGGATCTCGGGTGGGCGTGATGATTGTTGTGCCAGCCCTCGCCGAAGGTCACTGCGGCGACCAGTGCGTTGTTTCGCGAATCGTCACGCGTCTCAAACCGGCGCGTGCCC
Source organism: Pyrinomonadaceae bacterium (assembly GCA_046261815.1). GTDB lineage: Bacteria > Acidobacteriota > Blastocatellia > Pyrinomonadales > Pyrinomonadaceae > OLB17. The sequence goes on from JBHENZ010000114.1 coordinate 10,115, forward strand.
CAAAGGTGCGTTGCGGAATTTACCATCCAGGTAAAATGCCAGCCGACGACCGTTCTGAGAAAAATGCCCCAAAGCACCATTCCGATTCCGCCGAATGCAAATAAGCCGAGGCCGACCGCGATCAGCGGCACGTAATAATATTTATTCAGGACGATTTGAAACTTGTCTCGCGTAATGTCTGGGCAATAACGCTGCATGGTCGCCCACGATTGATTCTGCGCAGTGCCGCGAAAGATCCAGCCGATGTGGGCCCAATAGGTTCCGGCGCGCGGGCTGTGCGGATCTTTTTCGGTTTCGGTAAATGCGTGATGAATGCGGTGCGTGGTCACCCAGGTTAGTGGTCCCGATTGCATGGCGAGCGAGCCGCACAGGCTCATAAAATATTCGAGCCATTTTGGCGCTTTGAAACCGCGATGCGTTAGCAGGCGGTGATAGCCGAGCCCGATTCCCCAGCTTCCGGCGATCCACCATAGAATCACGGCAGCGGCCAGATTTTGCCAGCTGAATGTGAAAAATGCCGCAATCGCCAGTATGTGAAAAATGACGACCGCAGTTATCGTACTCCAGTTCCAACTCTCGCGGTCAGCTTTTAATTTAATTACGTTCCCCATCGATATAAATCTACCCCCTTTTAAAGTTTCACGCCGGTGAGGCGCGCTGCCTTACTTCAAGATTAGCAGTTTGAATTCGACGTGAATGTCACAGTTTTGTAAAAGCTTTCGCAGGTCAGGTGTTGTTGCAAATTCGGCAGGCTTTTGTAAGAGTTTCGCTTTATGGCGCGAGGCAAGAGCAAAGGACAGGTTTGGCTCGAATACGCGGGCGTTCGCCTGGTTCTGGGTGGTTTGGGGCTGTTACCGCGACGCGCGTCAGTTTATGCGGCGGCAAAACTCGCACGACTCGCGTTTCAGATCCCGAGCGGGCTGCGACGCGTGGGCATGCGAAATCTTGAGATCGCTTTTCCGGAAAAGAGCTCCGCAGAACGAAAGGCGATTCTTCGCGGCGCGTTCGACAATGTTGGCCGCGTGCTTGGCGAGACTAGCCAGTTCTCTAAAATAACTCGCCCCGAGATCGAATGTATCGTCGATTTTGAACTCGACGACGAATCCCGAGCGCTCTACAGCAAGAACAAAACAGAAAAACGCGGCGTTCTGATCACTACCGGCCATTTCGGCAATTGGGAGCTGCTCGTGTTCGCATTTGCCGCCTTGCACGAGCCCATCAGTTATCTCGCCCGACCCATCGATAATCCGCTTATCGAGGAATTGTTCGTGCGCATCCGCACGCGATTCGGCAACCGGCCTATCAATAAAACGAATTCAGCCGCGCGGGCGATCAATATCCTTCGCGAAGGCGGAATTCTCGGGATTTTAACCGATGTAAACGCTCATCCGAAGGAAGGCGTGTTCGTTCCCTTCTTCAACGTTCCGGCGTGCACAGCGAGTGGAGCGGCGCTAATCGCGATTCGCTCGAACGCCCTGATCTTTCCCACATTCTGCATTTGGGACGCGCAAATCGGGCGTTATCGTTTTGTTCACGGCCGCCTGATCGAACCCGCCGACACGGGCGATCGGAAAAGCGACGTCCTCGAAACCACCGCCGCCTACACCGCCGAGATTGAAAGAATTTATCGAAAATATCCGGATCAGTGGATATGGATTCACAAGCGATGGAAGACGCGCCCGCCGGGTGAAAAAAGTCTATACTGACGCTCGGAGAATCGATATGAAAATCGCTGCCGCCGTTCTGTTTTGCATCACCGTCACTGCCTGCACTCAAAGAGGGTTGGCCGAGTTCCCTCTAGGCCAATGGATCGATCTTTCACACGAATTTTCCGATGAAACGATTTATTGGGTCACGGCCGAGCCCTTCAAACGCGCAACGGTAGCCGAGGGCCAGACCGAGAAAGGCTATTATTATTCGGCCTACAACTTCTCCGGTGCCGAACATGGGGGCACGCATCTGGATTCCCCGATTCACTTTGCCGCGGGCAAAAAAACTGTCGAGCAGATCACCGTGGATCAATTGATCGGAACGGGCGTGAAAATCGATGTCTCGGCAAGAGCGAACGCAGATCGCGATTACCTGATCAGCGTCGATGATATAAAGAATTGGGAGACGGCGAACGGCAAGATTCCCGAATGGGCTATCATCCTTTTTCATACCGGCTTCGGCAGCTTCTGGCCTGACGCAAAGCGGTATCTCGGAACCGATCAAAAAGGCAATGAAGCAGTTAAGGATTTGCATTTTCCCGGCCCCGATCCCGGGGCGGCCAAATGGCTTGTCGAGAATCGCAAGATCAAGGCTGTCGGCATCGACACCGCCAGCATCGACCGTGGCCAGTCAACCGACTTCGGCTCGCACGTCGCCCTGATGACCAATAATATTCCGGCATTCGAAAACGTCGCCTCACTCGATCGGCTTCCCGCAAAAGGCTTCCACGTCATCGCCCTCCCGATGAAAATAAAAGGCGGCTCAGGCGCGCCGTTGCGGATCGTGGCTTTCTTGGCTTCATCCCGGTAAATCTACGATTTTTTTCTGGCTTGAGATTGGACGGCCGTTATCGCCACTGCGTTGACGATATCCTCCGCCTTACACCCTCGAGAAAGGTCGTTGCATGGTTTGTCGAGACCTTGAAGGATCGGGCCGATTGCGGTGCCGCCGGTGAGGCGTTCGGTAAGTTTGTAGGCGATGTTGCCGGAGTTGAGGTCGGGGAAGATCAGGACGTTGGCGCGGCCCGCGACGGGCGATCCGGGAGCTTTCGACACAGCTACAGACTGAACCATCGCGGCGTCGGCCTGGAGCTCGCCGTCGACAATCAAATCGGGCATCCGGGCACGAATGGTTTTGGTCGCTTCGATCACTTTATCGATCAACTTGTGCTTCGCACTTCCCTTTGTCGAGAACGACAGCATCGCCACGCGCGGTTCCGCATCGAGAAGTGCGCGGCACGAATCGGCCGATGCGATGGCGATCTCCGCAAGCTCGGCTGCATCGGGGTCAACCACCACGCCGCAATCCGCATAGATCATGGAACCTTTCTCGCCGAATTTCTTTTCAGGCACAACCATTAAAAAAAACGACGACACGATGCGGTAATTTTGGTGCACGCCGATGCAGCGGATCGCCGCCGCAACCGTGTGTGCGGTGGTATTGGTCGCACCTGCGACCGAGCCGTCGGCCTTGCCTTCGCGAACTAATAAATTACCGTAGTAAAGCGGATCCTTGATCGTCTGTTCGGCTTCCTCAAGCGTCACGCCTTTCGCTCGCCGCAATTCGTGATAGAGCGAGGCCAGCCGCCCGATGTCGCCCTTGTGGTGATCGACGATATCGACGCCGTTAAGATTTGAACCCGTCTCCGAGGCGCGAGAACGCACTTTTTCTTCGCTGCCTATGATTGTGATTTTTGCTATTCCATCCCGAGCGCAGATGCCCGCAGCCTGAATCGTCCGAGGGTCGTCACCTTCCGGAAGAATGATGTGCTGCACATCGGCAGCCGCTCGGCGGCGAATGTTTTCGAGAATCATCGACCTGTTTTACCATACAACTTCGCCCGCGAAAACTTGCACAAATCAACCGCAATTTCTAGACTTAGTGAAACTCGAGACGAAAGGCAGGTGTGCGATGAGTCGACTGGTCGAACGCCCGACGAAAATCAAGCGGCGCGAAAAGCGAGAGTTCCGCAGCCGAATGGCAAACTTTTTGATGTTTTTGCCGAACATGGCGCGGCTTCTCGGCCGCCTGCTC